>CAMAXD010000001.1 GCA_945861975.1 Candidatus Kuenenia stuttgartensis
GGCAAAGCGATCATCGCAGGAATCGATTCGACGTCGCCACACACGGCGATCAGTAATGGTCGGATCTTTCGATGTCAACTTGAGACGTGCGCTGAGCTGTTCCGCAATGCTCCCGCCGATGCGATTCGGATTGTGGTGGCTCATCATCCGTTTGTTCCGGCTCCGGATTGCCTGCGAGACAAACGAGTGCAACAAGCTGTCCGAGCCATGAAGATCTTCGGGGAACTGAATATCGAACTGGTGCTGGGCGGACATCTGCACCGCGCCTACGCCGGTGACTCATCGGACTTTTATCCAGCCATGCCTCGCGATCGAAGCATTCGAATTGTGCACTGTGGGACGACGACTTCAAGACGCGGACGAGGCAGAGAAGCCGGCAGAAATACACTGAATCTGATCGAGTTCAGAAAACAGACACTAACAGTGTCTCACTTTCTTTTCCGGGATGAGTCTCAATCATTTACGATTGAAAGTCGCCATATCTTCCAGAGGCGACAACAACCGTAGCGGGGTCGCTGAATCTGCGAGAATCCTGGTAGCATCGCAGATCTCGACAGTGCGCAGAATCAATACTGAAATAAACCATTACTGCAACAAACAACAGCGAGGCGTTAGGGCCTCTCAGTCGTTTCGTCAAAACGCCAATTCAGAACGTAAGCGGTATCTGCTACTCGTTACTGTGCTTTGTTCTGTCGAAGTTCCTCGACGGCTTTCCGCAGCTCGTTCAGCTCGGAACGCAGATGTTCGTTTTCATTGCGAAGCTTATGAATCTCATCACCAACTTCAGGTCGAGGGGCTTTCATTGAAGCCTCGATCGCATGGGCGAGCTCCTCTTTCGCCGCGTGCAACTCTTTCTCCATCGCCTCAGCACGATTCATGAGTTCATGAGCCATGTCGTGCATCTCTGCAGTCTTCAGATTCTCCGCAGCCATTCGCACGTGCCTGATTCGTCGCGATGCTTGCTCCAGCTTTTCGGCATGCTCTCGATGTTGCGGCGGAATCTCTGACTTCTGATGACGTTTGATTAGATCGCCAAGTTTGCGCTCCGTACCACTGATCTGTTCGCGCAACTCACGAATCTCCTGCTCCGGGGCCTGTGCGGCCTCAGCTTTTTCTCGTGCTGCTCGAAGATCCTGCAGCCGTTCTTTCAGATGAGCAATATCCGGATTCTCTGATCCATGATTTGGCCCCTTCTTTCCGGATAGCTCAATGGCCCGAGCCATGAGTTCCTTTGATTCCTGAAACAGCTGCTCGGCTTCATCCTTATGACCGTTCTCAAGCAATTGAGCTGCCTCAGATTTCACAGCATGGGCTCGCGATGTCAGTTCTTCCGCTTCATCGGCGTTCACGAATCCCAGCGAGACCAAGACAACTGCTGACAAAATGAGACTGGCAAGCGTGGCAAATCGCATGGAGTAACCTTTCATTGAGGTCGGTGCATACTACGAGGCAGGAGCTGAAGTCTAAAGACTTGCGGCACAAGCGACCAGAGGTTCTTCAGCAACGAAGCGTCTGTGTTCCAATGCTGAACCACTCTTCAAAAACACGCGAAAGCAGACCCATCAAGCACATGCAGCTCAGGCGATGTCAACGATCCTCGGGCCGAGAACTTCGAATCGCGGCTCTATCCCAAGCCCTGGCTTTGTGCTTGCCTGCATAAACCCGTTCACGCGCTGGGGAGCACCTGAGGCATTGCTGACGCTGACATAGCTGTTGAAGTCCGTGCTGGTGAAACGGAATTCTTCAGGGGTACTGTGAGCCAGATGCGCGATGGCTGCAGTTGTGATGTCGCCACCCCAACTGTCTTCAAGCGTCATTCCGATTCCCATCGACACACACAGGTCACGAACCTGTTTAGTCTTGGTCAGTCCACCGAGCTTACTGATTTTCAGATTAACAACGTCCATCGCAAGATCCGCTTTGGCTCGCAGTAACATTTCGAGGCTGTCGACATTTTCGTCAAGGACGAAAGGATGGTCGGTGTTGCGGCGGACCGCGAGACATTCCTCGTAAGTCAGGCAGGGTTGTTCGATATAAACATCGATATTTCGAACGGCACGAACAACTCGCATGGCCTCGTGCTGAGTCCATCCGGTATTCGCATCAGCAACCAGTCGGTCCGACGGGAGCAACATCGAACGAACAGCGTGGATCCGTTCAATATCGGTATCCGGATCGCCACCAACTTTGAGCTGAAAGCGGGTGTAGCCGTCAGCTTGATATCCGGCGACTTTGCGAGCCATCTCTTCGGCCGATTCCTGAGAGATCGCTCGGTAAAGTCGAACACTTTCGCCAAAACGGCCGCCCATCAGAACACACACCGGCAGTCCAGTGGCCTTTCCGAGGATATCCCAACAAGCGATATCGATTCCTGCTTTCACATATGGATGCCCCTTGAGAGCTGCATCCATGCGATGATTCAGGACAGAAAGCTGTCGCGGATCATAACCGATCAGATGTGGACCGAGTTCCTTCAGTCCGGCACGCACGCCTTCGGCATAAGCTGGCAGATAGAAAGGCCCCAAAGGACACACTTCACCGTAACCGATCAGACCACAATCTGTTTCGACCCCGACGATGGTGCTGTCAAAAACAGAGACAGACTTACCGCCAGACCACTTGTAAGTCCCCTCGTGCAACGGAAGGTCAACGCGATGCGCGAAGATACGGGCGATTTTCATGGGAGACTCTGAAATAATGCGTTTGTGCAATAACCGAAAACCAGAAACCTGGGCGACACTGCCCTCACACCGACTTGGAACACATCGGCCTGCAACTTCATTCCTGTGCCGCGATGCGTTCGTCCGAACACCGAACACCGAACACCGAACACCGAACACCGAACACCGAACACCGAACACCGAACACCGAACACCGAACACTGAACACTGAACGCTGAACGCTGAACGCCCTAACCGGTCGGCTAACGCCACACGGCTCGCCTTAGTCCGGCAATAACATCCCGGTTCTTTGATCCAGGCCCAGCATGATATTCATATTCTGTACGGCAACTCCACTGGCCCCTTTGATCAAATTGTCAATCGCGGCAAACACGACCAACTGATCTCGATTGAAGCGGACTGAGATGTCACAGAAGTTTGTATATGAGACGTCTTTTGTGTTTGGGATATGATCAACAATTCGAATGAATGGCTGCCCAGCATAGAAGCTGCGGTAGATCTCCAGCAATTGACCGCGCGTCTGGGTCGCTTTCAAGCGAGGATAAATAGAACAGAAGATTCCTCGATCCATCGGCATCAGATGAGGATTGAAGGCAACCTGAACGTCGGCACCACAGACATCCGAGAGAACCTGTTCAATCTCTGGCGTATGTCGATGGTTGCCAATGCTGTACGCGGTCACAGACTCATTGCACTCAGAGAACAAGTTGGACAGTTTTGGCGTCCGCCCTGCTCCGCTGATGCCGCTCTTTGCATCGATAATGATTCCAGTGGGTTCAATCACTTTTGCCTGAAGCAGCGGAGCCAGAGCCAGAATGGACGTACTGGTATAGCAACCAGGATTCGCAACCAGCTCCGCATTCGGAATACGATCGGCATAAATCTCCGGCAGGCCATAGACCGCAGTGCTCAGACGCGTCGGGTCCGTGTGAACATGCTCGTACCAGGTTTCATAAACGCCCGGATCTCGCAAGCGATAGTCCGCACTGAGATCAACAACGCGACAGCCGGCCTCAAGCAACTGCGGGATCGCCTCCATGCTCGCCGTGTGCGGCAGACAGCAGAACGCAATGTCACACAGCTTTCCGGCCTGCTCTGCCGAGAGGTTTTCGCATTGCAAATTGAACAGCCCTGTTAGCGACGGGTGAACTTCGCTCAAAAGGGGTTTGTTCTCCTGGCGAGTCGTCGCAGCAACAACTTCCGCCTGCGGATGGCGGGCGAGGATCTTCAGGAGTTCAAGAGCCGTGTAGCCGGTTGCACCGAGAATCGCGATTCGAGCCATGTGGGTCGCCGTAGCGGAAAGAGGGGTTTGGGAAGAGTTGATAATCTTCGTGGCCTTGGAGTATAGAGGTCGACACCTGTCACTCAACGACAGCATATCAACCGTCCGGCAGTTTCTGCGGATTCGGAGTCTTCGGGTTACCCAAAAAAAGGCCGGAGAAGCCACATCGCCGCTCCGAGTCCCTGGAGCAAAAAACGCCTCCGCGACCGACGACCGCCTCGAAATCCGGCAGCGATAGCACGATCCAGGTCATTGGCCGCAGGATTTGCTCGTCTAGCACGCCAAAATACTTATTCAGCATCACGACCGGCGCTTTCAGCAGAAGTGTCAAATCCGGAATCATCCGCACATCCCTTACATTTTAACTCAACAGAACAGGTTTGAACCGCCGATCGATATGAGTAACCGTCACTGCCGGCGCATCCGGCACACATTCTCTGTACGGCTCGATCGGAACAATCGATGAAACCCATACGAATCTTTGCCACGGCTTCTCTGATCATCAGCAGCGTTGCTCTGATAACAGCCGCCAGTATCTCCGTCGGAGATGAACCCGGTGTTGTCCGGATGGCAGCGTTTAAGCCACAGGACGGAGCAACTGCTCCGGCTCCGACACCGGATCCCGTTGGATCAGATGGTGTGGCTACCATGAATCAGCCAGAGGCTACCCCCGAGCTTTATCCTCAGCCCGGGAGTTACTCTCCTTACTTTGAGCGTTCATTTGCCGTGACGGAAGCCGTGCCAAACGTCTTCTATCAGCCGGTTCAGCCATTCGGCCCCATCGTCATGTTCGAAACGAACACCGATGACGGAATCGGATTCAACAATGGCTACCAGCGAGTGAATGCCCGATTGCCGTATCACATCATTCCTAACACGAATGTGCTGATCACGGATTTGTCGGCATCGGTAACATTCGACGGGTTGCCGGTCGCGAATGGCGGCCTTGTGTACCGTCGCTACGACGACGCCTACAACCGCATTTTCGGTGTAAATGCCTTCCTCGATTACGACAAAGGATACGGCTACAACGAATGGTACCGGGGAACGCTGGGTTTTGAATCACTCGGTCGCTACGTCGACTTCCGTGCAAACGGTTATTTCATGCTGGGTGATGACACATCCATTTTGAGTAACACGCTGCTCGCAGGTCTGCAATTGCAGGGCAACAACGCATTTAATCAGCGTCAGCAGGTTGCTTCAAATGCCTACTCTGGATTCGACCTTGAAACTGGCGGACCAATCCCATTGCTTGGTCAGTATGGTCAAAACCTCTACGGCGGAGCCTACTACCTGACCAACAATAACGGTGGCGACACGGTTGGGTTCCAGGCTCGATGGGAGGCCCTGATCACTCAGAACCTCACCGTCAACACACGCTTGACATCAGACGACACGTTTGGCACGAACATCTGGACGGCATTGCAGTACGAGATTCCGAACTACAAGGATCGAAGAATTCTGCGACCGCACTCTTCCGTGCGTGAACGCCTGCAGGATCCAGTGTATCGTCATAACCGAGTCCACGAAAGCATCGATACGACGGTCACGCTGGAAGCCCTTGTCAACCATGGCGAAGACTTCAATAACAACGGGCTGCTGGATGCCGGCGAAGATATCGACTGCGACGGGATTCTGGATACAGGCAGTGCACTGCCCTACTTCCTGACCCATATTGATCCCAATGCAACCAACCCGGGTACAGGTACCGTTGAAGATCCATTCAGCACTCTTCAGGCTGCCGCTCTTGCGAACAATGCAGGCATCGATATTTTCCGAATTGCACCACGAGCCGACGACTCAGGTACGGGGCTGACAGTCAACGGCGGATTCTCTCTGTTTGATGATCAGATCATGTTGTCCTCGATCCAGGACTACAACCTCGGTGCTCCCGGCACAACCGGAAGCGTAATCCTCGGCGTTCCGACGACAACAAATCTGGGACCACTGATCAGCAACCCCACGATGGGTGTTGGCGGCAGCGTGATTCATCTTGCCAATAACAACCGCGTCATTGGAATGCGACTCGACGGTGCGAATGCTGCCGGTACGATCTTCGGCGATGGCTTCCAGAATGCTTTGCCGATCACGAATTCCTACCTGACATCCAACGTTGTCACAAACTACTCAACTGGTGCAAATCTTCAGGATGTGTCCGGGAAAGTTGAGATTGTCGGCAATCAATTCAACGGCTTGCTGGGCCCATCAATTGATGGCCTCAACCTGTCTTCCGCTGCTGGAAGCGACACGGACCTGCTGCTGACAAACAACATCTCGAGCAACAACAGCGGTTCGGGTTTCGTTGTCACAGCGAAAGCTGGAAGTACAATTAACGCTGATGATCCCGACGGAGCTCATTGCGTGACCGGCATTTTGAACAACACCGCAAATGACAACGGTGCCGGTATGGTTATCGAAGCTCAGGCCGGAGCCACGATCAATGCCGTTGTTGAAGGTAACACGACTCTCAGAAATACCTTCGACGGACTGTCCATGACTGCAGACGGCGGTACATTCAATCTGGCCAGCCTCTCAGGCAACACCTTCAGCCGAAACCTCAACAACGGCACTCTGATCCATTACCTGAATGGCGGACTGTTCCGCTCACTCTCAGAAGATCTTGATGGGGACGGAATTCTGGATGTTGGTGAAGACCTGAATGGCAACGAACGTCTCGACAGCGGCATCGTTTCCAACACGATGAACGACAATATTTTCGCAGGCCTTCAAATCACCGGTGAGGATGCCAGCGTCGGCGAATTCGACATCGGTGGACCAATGCCAACTCTGGGGAACACTTTTATAGGAAACTCTGAAGGAGGCATCCTTGTCGACCTGCAGGATCAGGCGACCGCACAAGTCGATGCGTTGTTCAACACGGTCACCGGTGGCAATGCAGTTCCGGGCCTCACGATCGTGCTTGACTTCATCGATCCGGGCCAGGCATCAGAAGTTGACATCAATGGATTCCAGGTAGACACCTTCGACGTCACAAACTACGGCTTCGCAGCCACAGACTTCGATCTGGTGACGAACTCCATTCTGGCAACCCTTCAGGAGTACTACAATAACCTGCCGACGGCAGCCGACGACGTAAGAAGCCCGATCCCTGCCGGTAGCGAACTTAATCTTGACTTCGTGATTGGAGATACCGGCGTCGCTCCTTCGAATGGCGCAACGGAGTATTACGTCATGACCATCGGTGACAGCCTTAATGCCCCAGCAGGATTGGGTGGTGCAGCAGGAGACATTGGCAATATCCGAAACGCTCTCGGGCAGGGTCCTGGTCAGGGGCTGTTCGGAACTCCACAGGCCAATGGAGCCTCTGCGATGGGTGTCTACACCAACAATGTTGTGAACGATTTCGGCCCCGGAATCAATCCGCCCAATGCATTCAATGGTGGCTTAACAGTGGACGTCAATGGCTCTGCTCCTTACGCCATCACAGCACTGACTTCCGGAAACCTCACGTTTACCCGTCGAGCACTCGGTTTCGTTGCTGCACACGAACTGGGGCATACCCTCTCACTTCGACACATCCTTGCAGCGTCCGCTGTAACACCAACGGGCCGCCAGCCGATCATGGGCACTCCGGCCTTCGATCTGTCTGTTCAGGCACTTGTTGAGCCTGTAGAATTTGCATTCTCCGGAACAAATCCTGGTGAAATTCCAGGCGAAGCACCGTTTGTTCAGAACGACATTGCTCAGCTTGCCAGTGCGATCGGGACTCGAGTCGCCGCTGGGGAAACGAAGAATGGTATTCGGGTGAATGCTTCCGACAACGCTCGACTGCTGGCATCAACTTTCAACAACAACACGATCACGGGTGCATCAGACGATGGAATCGCCATCCTGATGAACGACAGTGCTGTGGCTGAAGGTGTCACAATTCAAACGAACACGATTATCAACGGTGGTGGCAACGGTATCCGACTCGTGGCTGACGGTCCGAATGCGGAGATTCACGCTGACAATACGATTGGCGGAAATGGCGTCAATGTCTACAACGGTGTGAACTTCAACCAGGGTAACATTATCAATAACAACGACGGCGATGGCTTCCGGGCACTTGCCGCCAACAATGGCTTGATCCACGGTAACCTGATTAACAACACGATCACTGACAACGGTGGAAACGGTGCTGCTCTGATGATCGACAACGGTGGCATTGTCGACTTCGGCACGGTAGCGAACAATCGAGTCATCCGTGGCAACACAATTACCGGAAACGGCGGAGCAGGCCTGTTGTTGAATCAACTAACAAACCCGAGTACTGAGACTCAACTGGACGCCACGGTTCTTGGGAATACGCTGTCGAACAACGCGGGCGGTGGCATCCTGTCACGCCTGAACGGAGCCAACAACAATCCGCCTGCAGCACCGGTGACACCGAACAACAATCGTCTCAATCTGGTAGTAGGCGGCACAGCGGCCACAGACGCCAATACAATCAATGCCAACGGCGACGTGGGAATTGGTGTCGTGGTTGCCGGCAACGGCTCTGCAAACGTAGCGATCACAAATACGACCGTCACGGGCACAACGAATGGTGCTGATCCACTACTCAATGGATCAGGCATTCACTTCAACCGAGCTGACTCGTCTCTCCTGACAGCGACTCTCGACAATGTCACTTCAACAGGTAATGCAGGTGATGGTCTTCGAGTAGAAACCCAGGGCAGTGACAAGACAGATCCAAACCTTCCGATCCCGAACACTCCAAATACGGTGATTGTCACAGACAGCGATTTCTCGAACAACACTCTGAATGGTGCGTTCTTCCAGACACGCGGCGATTCAACGCTGATTGGTAACATGTCCAACAGCCAGTTTACAAACAATGGCCAGAACGGCATCGTTGTTCAAACGGCTGAGAACTCATCGTTCGGTGACCCGACCATCGGGCTTCCTCCTGGTCAACGCTCACTGTTCAATGGTCTGATTGTTGAAGACAACGGGAATGATGGCGTGCAGATTACGGCCACTCAGAATTCTCGTACTCTTCTGGAAATCAATAGTACTGTGAACCCAACAAGCATCTCCAACAATGGCGGAGACGGAGTTGGGATTACCACGACCGGGGGTCGTTCAGATATCCTGATTACATCGGGTCTTTTACCGGCTGTCAGAACAACAATCGACGGTAACGGCACCACGGCCGGCGGCAATGGTGTTCGATGGGATGCCAGCGGAGCATCCGAGGGTGTTGTGCGAGTCACAAAGACAGACATCCTGGGAAGCATCGCCGGAGCTTCTGAAGATCTCAACAACAACGGCGTTCTTGACGCAGGTGAAGATCTCAACAACAACGGTGACATTGATGTCGCCGAGGGTGACGGCATTCAGGCCAACTTCTCTGAGAACGCGACAGCAACTTTGATTGTCGGTAACGTGGGAGAAGGAAACAGGATTCAGAATAATGAAGATGACGGTATCGCGATCACGGCAACCGGTTCTGATGTCACTGGAAACCCACGACCGATTATCACCATCACGGATAATATCATTGGTGGCACACTCAACGGCCTGCAGGCCGGGAATGGTGGAGACGGTGTCAGTCTGAACGTCTTCGGTGGTACCGCCGTTGGAATTGCCTCAGGTGCGGTTGATAACTCAATCACGGCAGCTTCACCAGGGACAGACGCGTTCAACGGAAGACTGGGTGTCTCTGAAACAGGTGCAATTCCACAATTCACCATGACGGAGAATATTGTCAGCAACAACAACGGACGAGGCGTCAACATTGCTCTAACGGGTGCTTCTGGCCGACGAGATCGCGAATTCGGCAATGCAATCTTTGATCCTGTCCGCATCCGGCTTGACGATAACACGATCGTCTCGAACGGAGCAGAAGGCATGTTCTACCGAGCAGATTCTGACATGAACCAGAGTCGCTTTGTGTTCCTGCCGAACTTCCCGGATCCTCCATTTGTAGGCTTTGACAATCAGAACTTTAGTCCGTTTCAGGCACAGTTCTTCAACTTCAACGTTGGTAGCGTGAACGGAAACACCGCTTACCTGGCTCCATACCTGAACCTCAGAACTGTCCAGAACAGCTTGTTCACTGTGACAAATAACACTGTTCAGAACAATGGTGTGAACGGGGTCACAGGGGAAGGTATCCGCATCGACGTGGGAACAGGGGCTTACGTGGCTGCTGATATCCGTAACAATGCATTGGGAGGAAACCTGCAGGAAGACCTCGTCACATCATCCTTCTTGTCAGCCGGAAATACATTTGACTCGGTTGATGATTCCGGTGACCTGACATTCGACTATGTCTATCTGGATGATACGGCTCAGCTCGACATGCGATTCCTGAACAATAGCGGTAATCAGGTGGCTCCAAGCGACTTCGGTGCCCTCTACACGAATGCGGACCCTCTGAAGACCCAGTTCTTCGGGAACATTGGAGTCACCCAGCGAGATGCGGGTCTGTTCCAGGTTGATAACGGACCAAACCTGAACAATCCAAACAACGTCTTCACAAACTTTGGAGTGACGCAGGATATTCAGGCAGCGTTCACAACTGGAAACTACAACATCCGGGCTGCGGCCGATCCTGCCTTCCCGAACCTTGGCTTTGCTCCATTCCTCCCATAAACTGGTTGAACAGCAAAACCTGATCTGACTCACAGGAGCCCCGAATTTCGGCGGCTCCTGTTTTTTTTTAACGATCGAAGCCGCCGAACAAGATTACCGTCGTCGAGACAAATCCCGCTTCAAAGTCTGGAGAAGCGGTACATCCGAAACTACAATACAGGGCATGCTGCATCTTCACTCAACATCGCCCGACCGGTGGCTTCTTCAGGTGAAACAACACCTCGCAGATGTCCTGATTGACCACGCGCACTGCGAACAGAAGGCCGCCTCAACGGCCATGGATCTGATGTTCGACTACGTCGAAAATGAAGATCTCTGCCATGAAATGACGGAAATCGTTCGAGAAGAACTGGAACATTTTGAACTCGTCCGAAAACTGCTGAAAGACCGCGGCATTCGTTTTCTGCGACTCAAGCCCGGAACTTACGGACGGAAACTCAAGGAACTGGTTCGGCGTCAGGAACCACAGCGAGCTGTCGATCGCCTGCTGGTAGCAGCGTTGATTGAAGCTCGCAGTTGTGAAAGATTTGTGCTTCTAAGAGATCATCTGGAAGATCCTGCACTACAGGCATTTTACGGCAGCCTGTACGAGTCTGAAGCACGGCATCATGCAACCTATGTTCGTCTCGCAAAGCTATTCTCCGATGATCACTCTGTCAATCTGCGGCTGCAGGAACTGGCGGTGCTGGAAGCTGCAATTGTAGAGGAAGGCTGTGAGCTTCCTCGTGTTCATAGTTAAAGGACTAGCTGGCTAATCGTACTGGACTTCCGGCATTCATAAATAAGAGGCCCTGACAAAACCGGGACGGGCACCATCGGCGGTGGCTTTTCTCCATGATTCCGGGAGCTCTGCGGGAGCCAGTCCCGATTGTGTTAGCCATTCCAAATACAATTCGCATGTCTTCCGTTTCCGTTGGTTCCCATCCGCAAATCTTTTTACGAGCCACAACGTGACATCTCCCAGCTCAGGTCATAACGAGTACGCTTTTATTCTTACCTGGGATGGAGCCAGCTGGCGTGACGTCGTACGGCTGCGTCAGGGCCACGTTACCACGATCGGTCGCTCGGCAACGAATCGGATTGTCCTTGAAGATGATGCCAGCAGCCGAAATCACTGCGAGATCTTCTTCTCCGACAGTGAATGGCGCCTGCGTGATCTGAAGAGCCGGAACGGTACGAGCGTCCGCGGAAAGACCGTTTCCGGCGACTTCACTTTGCAGTCGGGTGATGTGATCAGCATCGGTGAATGTCGACTGGCATTTACTACAAGCCTGGAATCAGCGCCGGTTTCTCCGCCTGGATTGCCAGGGGCACCGGGTGAGCGGGCGACGTCGCCGACGCAAGCGGCCGTCAGCCATGAACGCGAGCCCAGCATTCTGCATCGAACGGCGAAACCTGAATTCCTGTCCCCGGGCGCGGCCTCAGGAAGTGCCCTCAATTATGGTGCTGAGCTGGCCAAGCTGTATGGACTTGGACTTGAAATGGGGGCCGCCAAAACTCGCCAGCAACTGACCGATGTTGTCCTGGTCAGCCTCGCCCGTGAAACGGTTGCCAGCATCTCCGCCATTCTGCTTGCGTCGCAGGAAGCCAGCGGCCCGCCGATGCCATCTGACCTTCAGGTTGTCGCCTATCACAGCTTGAAAGATCTGCCCTATCGACGAGTCTCCGACAACCTTTCCCGCGTTGTTCTCTCGCGCCGCGAAGCCATCCTCGCGCGCGACGTTGGTGATGATCGTCAATTGTCAGTGTTTGACAGCCTCGGAGAAATGAAAGCGCTCAGTGTCATCTGTGCGCCGATCACCTCGGCCGAACGCGTTCTCGGATTGATTCATCTGTACTCGACAAATCCTGACAATCCGCTGGATAAACATGATCTCGAATTTACACTCGCAGTGGCTAATCAGCTCGCCGTTTCACTTGGGCACCTTCAGGAACGCGACTCGCTTCAAACAGGCCTGGCTCAGGCTCGCAGTGTTAACGAATCTCTGCGCTCTCAATTGTCGCAGGAACAAAACCTGATCGGCGAAACCGCCAGCATGACAGAGCTGAAGGAACGTATCTCGCTGATCGCCGAAACTCACGCCAATGTTTTAATTCGTGGTGAGAGCGGCTGTGGAAAAGAACTGATCGCGCGGAGCATTCATTCGCTTAGCCCACGAAAAGATGCGCCGTTTGTCTGCATCAATTGTGCGGCGCTGAATGAAAGTCTTCTGGAGAGTGAACTGTTCGGCCACGAAAAAGGTGCCTTTACCGGCGCGGTGGATCGCAAAATCGGTCGCTTCGAACAGGCTGATGGCGGCACGTTGTTCCTTGATGAAGTCGGCGAAATGAGTCCTTCGATTCAGGCAAAGTTCCTGCGAGTTCTGGAAGGCTATGCGTTTGAGCGAATTGGTGGGCGCAAACTGATCCAGGTGAATGTTCGCATCGTGGCCGCTACGAATCGAGATCTCGAAGAGGCAGTCGAAGATGGCGACTTCCGTAAAGACCTCTATTTTCGCCTGCAGGTGGCTGAGATCACGGCCAGCCCGCTTCGTGAACGTCGAGATGACATTGAATTACTGGCCAACGCTTTCCTAAAGAAGTTTGTTGAGAAAACCGGTCGCGTCATCAAGGGCTTCACAGACGACGCGATGCAGATCCTGCGGGAATACAACTGGCCGGGCAATGTTCGAGAGCTTCAGAACACGATCGAAAGAACTGTAATTCTCTGTCGAAACGAAGTCGTTCGCGTTTCCGACATTCAGTTGTCCAGCCTGGGCAGTCGTCCTGCTGCCCCGGTCGTTGATCGTGGTACTCCCGGAGAATACCGTGAAGTTTCAATGGCCGATATTGAACAGGAACATATCCTGAAAACCCTGGAACACACCGGTTGGAATAAGTCCAGGTCTGCTCAGATCCTGGGAATCGAGCGATCCACTCTGGACCGAAAACTGAAGCGATATCATTTCCCTCCACCTCTGACAGACTGACCATGCCAATTTCATTCCAGTGCCCGCAGTGTGGCCGCCCAACTCGAGTCGCCGACGATCTTGCAGGCCGGCGCGACCATCAGCGGAATCTTCATGCGGTTGTACTGGACTCGTGTTCGAGAGCACTTCCTGCACGGCTGCGCGTTACCCGGAATTATCGTGTCTGTTGAAAACCAGTTGGTCGCATTCTGCACAGTTCTGACGCCAGGGGATGACAACTGTCCTGCGGTTCGAATTCTGCGTCAGCCGATTCACAACATGTGCGATGGAGATCCCACGCCAGACAGAAGGACTGCATCGAATCTGGTAGAAGATGCCGGGATTTTCCGCTCGGCAAAACCCCGGCTATGTTCGCGATGGTGGCCAGTTGATTGAGTCATCGAGATTACTAAGAAGTAGGCTTCAGTGGCTTGTCTTTCCGGGGAACGACAACGGGGCTTCTCTATGCTTCAGTTAATCTACACCAGTGAAGCGAAAAACAACTTCTCGCCCAGTGAACTGCAGAACCTGCTGCTGACCGTACGACGCAACAATGACCGTGACGCCATCACGGGCATGTTGCTTTACGAGGATGGCACGTTCCTGCAGGTTCTTGAGGGTGAAAACGACGTTATCGAGTCCACCTACCAGCGAATTGCTGCTGACAAGCGACACCACAAGATCATGCTGATTGCCCGTTTCGAAATCGACCACAGATCGTTTCACGATTGGGAAATGGGGTTCTTTGATGCCTCCGGTGGCAAACTGTTGCAACTGCCGGGATACAGCAATTTCCTCAGCAGGAAAACAGTCGAGTTGGAGAACCTGGAAGACGGCGATAAGGCGCGGGAAGTTCTCCTGAACTTTAAGCTGGGTGCGTGGCACAGACATTCATCGCCCTTGCACGCAGCGAATCCACACCACTCCTCAACGCACCATGAACTTTAGTATACGGGCCGCTATTGACGAACATCGGGCGGCTTGCGAAGGTGCTGAACCCACGCGGGCGGCACATTCAGCCAGACATTGTCTCGGCGGATGCGACAGCGGTCGCAATGTGCTTGTAGTGTATCGTCGATCGAACTGATCCGCATTCTTTCTGCGCCGCGCGTGACTATCTTTCGAACGGGCCTCACGTACATGTATTCGAAGTAGCTGAGAACTCCACCAGGCTTCAACAGCCGGAAGTAGGTATCGGTTATCGAAGTCACAAGTTCTGCGGGAAAGTTATTCAGAGGAAGTCCGGAGATCACAAAGTCGTAGGGTTCTTCAGCAACAAAATCCTGCACGGGCAACTGGTGAAGAGTCGCCTGGGCTCGAACTCTCTGCCATTCAGCCTCGTTCTCAAAACGCTCTCTGAGGATGGCAACGAACTCTTCGTTCAGCTCAACCAGATCAAACACATCACCAGGCTGAAGCAGTTTCACAATCGACTCAGTGACCGGCCCGGTTCCTGGTCCGATCTCCAGCACGCGCACAGGGGTTGCTGAACTTCGTGCGGCCAAAAAACCAGTCATGGATCGTGCCAGAAATCGACTGCTGGGAGCAATCGCGCCGGTCGTTTCGAACCGCTGTCGAAACTGGCGAAAGAAGGCTGACTGGTTCTTCAGGGCAGAAAGCATAGTCGCCTGTCAATCAATCCATGAATGAAGAAACCCGGCCAGAAATTTGGCCGGGCTTCGAATGCATTCAGCGTATCAATCAAATGCGAGAGGGGGGAGTTGAACCCCCACGCCGTTTAAGGCACAGGATCCTAAATCCAGCGCGTCTGCCAATTTCGCCACTCTCGCTGCTGATGCCTACTCAGCTCCCTGAAACAACTTCCATAGTGCTGACGGCCGCTATGGTGCCAAGTCGTCGTCACGAATTCAACTGTCGACACGCAATGTGCGCAAGGTTCGCGTCGATTCTCTTCTTTTCATGACGATTATTCTGGTTTGCCCAATCCTGGAAAGCTGAAACGCCTGCCAATAGGTCCTCTACGGACATGGATTCATTCAGGCGCTCTGGAACGACGAGGCCAGCTGCTCGATCTGATCGAGGAGCGCATTAATCTCATCTTCTAGTCCTGGCAAGGCCCGCTTTGCCTCGTCAAGATTGCCTGACACCACGGAAAGTTCGAGGGTCTTTGCATAATTCCGGAGACGAGTCCCGGCGAGATTGCCAGCACAGCCCTTGATGGTGTGTGCGACTTTCTTTGCAACCGGAGCGTCGTTAGCAGCGAGAGCAGTACTAAAAGCGGCAATGTGTCGAGGGGCATCGTCGCGGAAAGCACCAGCCAGAATTTCGATCAGTTCCTGATCGCCACCGACCCGGCTCATCAGTTCTTCACGGTTCAGAATTGCATCAGAGGCCGCATTGACCGGGGGATCGGCAACAGAACAAGCAGGATCTACTTCTGCCGCAACCACTGCATTCAACTCTTTGCCAGTCGGTTCGCTGGTGTCGGTCAGAAAAACTGAGTTCGCCCCAGGCTGTGGCTCCAACTGCAACGGCAACGGCAGATAGCGAGACAACGTTGCGTACAACCCAGCAAAGGAAATCGGTTTCGTCACAAAATCATCCATCCCGCAGAATAAACATTTCTCCCGATCTCCGGCCATTGCATTGGCCGTCAGTGCAAGAATCGGCAGGCGATGCCCTGCCCTTGCTTTCCTTTCTGCCTTTCGAATCAACCGCGTTGCCTCGTAACCGTCCATTGTCGGCATCTGACAATCCATAAGGACGGCGTCGAACGTTTCAGTATTGAGAACTCGCACGGCTTCACTACCATCGGCAGCAATCGTGACCTCGAATCCGTCTTTGGCAAGCACTCTCATCATCAGTTGCTGGTTGACGAAATTATCTTCGACAACCAGTAGTCGACCTCGCGATCCCTGAACCTGCGAAACCTGTTCAGCCGCGACTGGAGTGGTCGACACTTCCTCAACGGCTGTATCCAGCGTAAGAATCGTCTCCAGCAACTCGGACTGATTCACTGGTTTAGTCAGATAGGCACAGATCTTTGCGTTCTTAAGACGAATACGGTGGTGAGCTGTATCGGACGAACTCAACAGGATCACTCTTGTGTCGCGTGCGCAAGACAGACTGGCGATCATTTCAGCGACTGCAAATCCATCCATTTCCGGCATATGAACGTCCAGCAGAACAAGGCTGAATTGATTGCCGGACCGGTCAGCCGCCTCAAGTGCTTCGCGAACCAGCCTTCCCTGATCGACGGTTTCTACGTCCATTCGCCAGACTGTCAAAATCTCCTGCAGGATGAGACGGTTCGTTGGATTGTCATCAACGACAAGAACTCGTTGTCGAGGCAGGGAATCGCACTTCTGATCCGGTGAATTTGCAATCTCCTTCGTGGCTTCATCAAGCGGTATTCGGAACGAGAACGTACTTCCTGTTCCGGGTAGACTCCGGACGCGAATTCGACCGTTCATCAGATCCACAAGTCGAGTACAGATTGCAAGTCCCAGTCCTGTGCCACCATAGTGTCGCGTTGTACTTCCGTCAGCCTGAACGAAAGCTTCGAAGATTGATTCCTGTCGCTCCAGCGGGATACCAATACCCGTATCTCGAACCGAGAATTCCAATTCGCGGAGATTCTCCTCCGTTGTGACATCAGCAACAGTCACTGCAACTTCACCATGATGCGTAAATTTGATGGCATTGCCGACCAGGTTGACCAGTACCTGACGAATTCTTCCTGCGTCGCCCAATAAATGACGCGGCACTGTAGGCAGAAATCTACAGGTCAATTCCAGCCCTCTCTGTTCCGCCCGCAAACCTAACAGCTTCATCACATTGCCGACGACTTCGCGAGGTTCAAACTCGGTCTTGTCGATCTGCAGCATGTTGGCTTCGATCTTGGAGAAGTCGAGAATATCATTCAAAACATTCATCAGGGCTTCCCCCGACGACACAACCAACTCAAGGTTTCTTCTTTGTTCTGCAGAAATCGGGGTCTGCAGCAACAGTTCCGTCAGCCCTAGAATGCCATTCATCGGAGTCCGGATTTCATGACTCATGTTCGCCAGAAACTCACTCTTAGCTCGACTTCCCTGCTCCGCCGCATCACGGGCAACGATCAGCTCAGCATTCAGGTCACTCAGCGATTCCGCTTGTTTTCTTAGCTCGCGACTCAACTTCGCCCGTTGCCTCAACTCGGCCTGCATAACTCCCACAGTGCTGCTGCTACCCATCACCGTCAGCAGTAGCGTCATCGCAAATCCAAGGATCGCAGACCGAGCCCAAAGAATCGACGCAACCCACTCGAAGCCATCAAAATCAACACCAACGATTCCATCAGGCTGTCCGTGCTGGTCGAAAATCGGAGCGTAAGAACTAACCCACGTCCCCCAGCGATCGGTGTACGGCACATCGTCAAAGTATGTGCCGGGAGAATCACTGCGAAGTGCGGCCAGCAGAAGTGACGAAGGATCCTTGTAGATCTCCCCAATCGTTGTTCGCTGTTCGCGAAGCTCGTCGATGGTTCCGTTGTTGTTATAGTCTGTCTCAGAATCCACAAGCAGCCGCAGATTCCCATCCTCGCAGCGTCTGATCGTGTAAACATCATCAACGGTTTTACTAAAACTCAGCCACTTAACTTCTTTGTTCAGCAGCATCAGGTAGGTCGGATCGTCTGCCGGTGTGAACTCGGAAATATTGTAGTGACCGTGCTCACGCATTTCATCGGCGTAGCCCGTCGCAAATCCGTCAATCGAACTGCGCAATTGCGCGCGTTCAGTTTCCCCACATCGTATCGCGAGATAAACGCTGCCGCAGATCAGAATCAGCGCTGAACTTCTGAGAGCGCCACGCTGCCTTTTGTCGAACGAACGACTGAAAAAATAGTGATCAGCCAGCAGTACCCCAACGAGCGTCAGAACTGCAAATGTGATGACGTCAAGATTCCATTGCAGGATCAGATTAAACATGGAGCACGCTACTCGAAACAAAGGCCCCGGATCGCCTTTCAGCAAACCGTTGAACAACAAGTACGGAATCCCCGACGAGATTAATCTCAAAGTAGTGAATGGCAGGATCTCTTCGCAGACATTGGCATTCGATCGAAGAGATCCAACATGACAAATGTGTTGTCCACTTCCTGATTGCAGCGTTTTTTGTTCCGTTCGGCCCAAATTCGACCTGATAACGACGCCTCTCAACACGCTCAGCGGGATTATGCGACGCGAATTCACCAGACAGGTTGTAACGATTAGCACGGAATGTACGTCTTTTGTGGATGACAAATCGACAGCCGCAGTCGGTGATTGTCCAAAAACCTTCTTCTCTGTACGCACGTTGAAATTCTGCGACCTAGGTTTAAACATAGTCGGGCACGTAGATTCGGAAATTGAGGTGCTCCCGCTGCGTTGAAAATTTCACTCCCCTCACTCTGGTCGCGTCAGCAGGTCGATCCCGTGCAGTTAACTGGACAACAGCCCACGGCTAAGCTCGCAGACAAGTCGTCCGCTCAAGGCGTGTTGTCCTTGCCAGGTGAACGCGCGTTGGTGCTGGTGGTTGATGACGAGCGAATCAATCGCGAGATCCTGAGCCGGATGCTGTCACGCAATGGGCATGATGTCCTGACTGCCGATAGTGGCGAAGCTGCACTTGAGCGTCTCGAAGAACAATTACCTGATCTGGTTCTGCTGGATGTCATCATGTCCGGCATGAGCGGATTTGACGTCCTGAAATCCATTCGCTCTCGATATCCTGACGGCGCGCTGCCCGTCATTATGGTTACGGCCGAAGCTGAACGAGAGAATGTTGTTCGAGCCTTCGCCGAAGGGGCTAATGACTACCTCACAAAGCCACTTGATCCCCAGATTACGCTGGCCCGCGTTTCTCTTCAGCTAAAGCTCAGCAGCGCCCTCTCTGAACTGAAACGCAGTCAGGAACGTTATGCACTCGCGGCACAAGGTTCCCGGATAGGTCTCTGGGACTGGGATGTTGCTCAACGACAGATCTTTCTTTCGGCACGCTGGAAAGAGATGCTGGGCTACAGCGACAACGAACTGGATTCTTCTGTAGATTCCTGGTTTGAACGTATCCATATCGAAGATCGAGAACAGTTCACCGAATTGCTCGGAAGCCGCAGTTCACTGGAGCATGGTCGCTTCGAGACAGAAATTCGGATGCGTCATCGCGACGGCACTTTCCGCTGGATGCTGTGCAGCGGAGTTGTTCAGTCCGATACAAACGGTATACCTCGACGTCTGGCTGGTTCCCTGGCCGATGTTACCGAGGGGAAGGTTCGAGATGTCCTGACCGGCTTGCCGAATCGTCTGCTGTTTGAAGAGCAATTGAATCGGGTTCTGCATCTGGATCAGGCAACCTTTGGCTTCTCTGCCATTTTGTTTCTGGACCTCGACAACTTTAAACTGGTCAACGACAGTCTGGGCCATGACGCTGGCGACCTGCTCCTGTGCAGTGTTGCCAAGAAACTGGAGAGCTGTTTGCGTCAGACGGATGTCGTGGCCAGAAATCACACGAAATGGTCCGTCGCACGACACGGTGGAGACGAATTCACGGTCCTGCTGCATTGTCTGCAAAGCCAAATTGACGCAGAAATAGTCGCAGAGCGTCTCATCGCAGCGCTCTCTGAGCCCTTCGCGGTGGGTGTTCATGAAGTCGCCGTCGGGGTCAGCATCGGGATAGCTTTTGGTGGTGGTGATGGCAAATCAGCTGCCGATGCAATTCGCGAAGCGGACACGGCCATGTACTACGCCAAGACAGGCGGCCGAGGTGGCTATCGCATTTTTGATCCGGAGATGCAAACAGTTGCTTCTGCCAGGCTGGCACTTGAATGTGATCTGCGCCAGGCTATCAAGAGTCATCAGTTCTACCTTGAGTACCAGCCTATCGTTCGACTCGCGACTGGCAGGGTTGAAGGATTCGAGGCCCTGTGTCGATGGAACCATCCGCGCGGCGAACGAGTCGGACCAGATGTCTTCGTGCCCGTCATTGAGTCGCTTGGTCTCATCGGTCGCCTCGGACGCATTGTTCTCGAACTGGCTTGCGATCAGGTTCAGGAATGGAATCGCAACCGTGCGGTCGATAATCTTGTCAGCGTTACCGTCAACTGTTCATCGGGAGAATTCGGGCAGCCACTGTTCCGAAACGATTTGCTGATGACCGTTGCAAGGGCGGGAATTGATCCCGGAATGCTGAAGATCGAAGTGACCGAGAGCACTCTGATGCAAAATCCGGAACTCGTCCAACAGATCATCAGTGAACTTCGCGACGCCGGGATTCGCATCGGAATCGATGACTTCGGAACAGGCTACTCGTCACTCGCTTACCTGCATCGACTGCCGCTGGACCTGCTGAAAATTGACAAGTCGTTCGTAAGCAACATGCACACCTGCACCGATACACGGGAAATCGTCCGCACGATCATTGCGCTGGCGCAGAGCCTGAATCTTGATGTTGTTGCCGAAGGTGTTGAAACTCCGGAACAGCAACGACTGCTATTCGAAATGGGATCGACGCACGCTCAGGGTTACCTATACTCAAAACCGATGCCCGGCGATTCCGTTGAAGGCTTCCTTGGAAATTACAGCCCCCTGCTTCCGCCATCGCAACGCCGGAGACCTCATGAAAAAATCGAACAGCATCTCGAACTGGCTGCTGATTTGTTGACCCAGGAATAGTTTTCTTCATTCTGTGTCCACTGCAGAAAACGAATCTACCGTTCGTCTTCAACAAAAACGGCTAACTGCTGCATATCTTTTTGAGACTCCGAGTTTGAGTTTTGACTACGCCGTGAAGCAGATCGATGCCTGTCCGGCGTTCGTAAAGTGCTTTGATGCCTCAGGCAAAATCGTCCTGATTCGTGGACTGCGACTTGAATTCCGGTCCAACTGCTGGTGTCATCTTGCCGCGGACAGCGCAGAGACAGGCTATCAGCAAGCCGTGTGCTACAGTACGCTGTGAATGGTTGTTTCCGACACCTCGCAACGTCGCTGCAGTTCAGCGAAGGCGGGCCGAAGTGAGAAGAGCTAATTTCTCAGCATCGCCGCGTGCAACGGACACGCCGGACTGCTCGCACAACAGCGATCGCCCTCGAAAAACAGCAGCGCATTTTCTTCTATCGGAAGAATCCAAAGAACAAGGCGAGGAACTTCCGTTTGATATTCCCGAGGAGTTGCTGGCGCAACTTGAAGCCGCGAGCCTTGAGAAGACAGCTCCCATCAACCCGGCAAGTCTTGCCATGGATCAGGAACACTCGTCTGAACTGACAAATCAGCAACCAGGAAAATTCCGGCTTGAGTCTGAGATCTCTCGAGGCGGTATGGGAATCATTCTCAAAGCACGTGACATGGAACTTGATCGTCGCGTTGCTGTTAAGCTGCTGCGAAAGGTCCGTAAAGGCAAACTTCACCTTCATCAACAATTTACGTACGAAGCACGTATCACCGGTCGACTGCAGCATCCCGGCATCATACCAATTTATGAAACCGGATTATCGTGGGATCAACGCCCGTACTTCGCCATGAAACTGGTTCAGGGACGGACTCTTTCCGCATTGCTGGCAGAACGCAGATCGACACAGGATGATCTTCCACGTTTGCTAAAAGTCTTCGAACAGGTCTGCCAGACTCTTTCCTACACCCACTCGCGAGGAGTCATTCATCTCGACATCAAACCGTCCAATATCATGGTTGGTGAATTCGGTGAGGTTCATCTCATGGACTGGGGACTTGCCCGAGCCTCAACAGAGCTTTGTGACATTCCAATCACTGGAGATCTCAATTCATCATCAACAATCCTCAGCGCAACCGAACGACTGGCTTCTCAAGCGATTCCGGCGGAAGCTCCTGCCGGAACCATCTGGGGGACGCCGGCCTACATGTCTCCGGAACAGGCACGCGGTCAGTGCACCGATGTTCGTTCGGATGTATTTGGACTTGGAGGAATTCTGTGTGAAATCCTGACCGGGAATCCTGACGGGGAATCCTGACGGGGCATCCACCTCATCGCGGTCGAAGTTTGATTGATGTCTGCTTCCGCGCGGCACAGGGTGATCTGAGTTTAACGTATCAGAAACTTTCGGAATGCGAAGCTGATGGCGTTCTGATCAGATTGGCTCGCAACTGCCTTGCTCCCGAAATGGACCTCCGGCCTGCTCATGCGGGCATTGTGGCTAAAGAACTGACGATGTACCTCGAGTCCATGTTGCAGCGTGCGGAAACAGACCTGAAACAATTCTTTGATCTGAGTCTTGACCTGTTCTGCATCGCCGGACTCGATGGTTACTTTCGGAGAGTGAATTCCAATTTCTTCCGAGTTCTGGGTTACAACGAAAAGTCACTGCTGTCGCGGCCATTTCTTGACTTCGTTCACCCGGACGATCGCGTTGACACGATTAGAGTGATGGGACAACTGCTGGAAGGTCGGCCGGTAGTCCAGTTTCAGAATCGATATCAGACCGAGTTCGGATCATGGCGGCGATTCGAATGGACAGCTAAATCCATTCCAGAAGAGGGTGTCATTTTTGCTGTCGCCCGCGACGTAACAGAGCAGTTAAGAAAAGCGGATTAAGCTAAATGTGAATGAACACGCAAAATGATGCCAAATTGCATCATTGTCCTGATCTTCGGGAACTGAACTATTGATCGCGGCTCACCCTCCAAAGGGAAATCGGTGAAACCAGAAACACTTTCTGGCGACAACCTGTAAGATGCGGCTACCCTGCACAGTCAAATTCAGATAGCCCCGCCCTTGCCTGCCGATCCAGATTACATGAGAAACTTCAATCCGCATAGGTTTGTCTTCGTATTGATGGCCGGCCTTTGCCTGCTTCCTGTCGGATGTTCACAGTCACCGACGCAGGTTGCCGGAGAAACATCCGCCGCTGAAACCAAAGCGGGGTCGCCGCCAGGTGGAAATACCGGACCGCCACCAGCCCTGGTCAAAGTGGCCGTAATTCGTCAGGAGAATATCGCTCCTGAGTTTCGTGCCTTGGGCAACGTGAGACCACGCCATTCAAGCATTGTCGCATCAGGATCCGATGGCATTGTTGAAGAGTTTCCACTCGAAATCGGGGCTTTCGTAACGAAGGGCACTTTGCTTTCCAAACTCAGGATGGAGTCAACAGACCTGGACATTGCCGAACAGGAAGCGATCCTGACAGAACGGCGTGCTGAACTGGAAGAGATCAAGTCGCCCCGTAAAGAAGATCAGGATGAAGCGAGTGCTCGAAAGCAAGCTGCGGAAGTTATGTTTGCCAATGCCACGCGACGCCTGGATGAGATGCTGGCGCTCAGTAAGCGTGGCGCGGCCAATCCGACGGAGGTAAAAGATGCTCAGGATAACGTCGACTCGGCCGAGCAGAATCGGCTCGCCGCTGCCGCAGTGCTGGCGAGAATTTCTTCGCCTCGACAAGAAACAGTTCAGCAGGCCATGGCACGCGTTGAGGCTCAGGAAAAACACGTCGCCTTCCTGAAGGCCGAACGTGAAAAACGCCTGACCAAAGCACCATTCGATGGATTCGTGGTTGAGGAACATACCTACATCGGTCAATGGCTTTCCAAAGGAGCACCGATACTGACACTGGCCAAGTTGGATGAGGTCGAAGTTGAAGTCCAGATTGATCAACAGTATATCGATCAGATTACGCCAGGCCGTCCAGTAGTTCTCGGTATTCAGGGAACCGGATCTCGCAACGGGCTCGCAAGTGACTGGGAAGGTGAAGTCGCGTCCGTTGTTCCCAGAAGTAATTGGGAAGATGGCTCTCGCAGCTTTCCGGTCATCATTCGGATCGACAACAAGATCGACACGTCGACAACGACTCCGACTCCTGCTCTTCGTGAGGGCATGATGGCTGAAGCAAAGTTCAGCGGTCAGAATGTTGATGCCGTTTTGGTGCCAAAGGACTCACTCGTTCGAACCTCACGCGGAACATTCGTATACGTAATCAATCCAGCCTCTGAGGGTAAACCGACGAGCGTTCGCCAGGTGGTCGTAACAACCGGTGTCAGTTCGGGGACGTCAATTCAGATAATCGGTGAAGGCCTCGCGGCCAACCAGCAGGTAGTGACCGAAGGGGCGGAACGGCTTCGAGCATTTCAGACAGTGCAGATCATGGAATAACACGGCCTCCCTGCTGATTCTGGCTCAAGCTCTTACCACAGCGACGAATACACTATGGACCTCATAAAATTCTCCATCGAGAACCCGGTGAAACTCACCGTCGGAGTGATTCTGTCGCTTCTGTTTGGTGTCATCGCGTATCTCGCAACGCCGGTCCAGTTGACACCGGATGTTACCGAACCAGAGCTGACGATTACGACACTCTGGCCTGGTGCCAGTGCTCAGGAGGTGGAACGTGAGATCATTGATGAGCAGGAAGAACAGCTCAAGAGCGTGGAGGGAATGGACGAGTTCAAAAGCGAAAGCTCGGACTCGATGGGAACCATCACCATGCGTTTCGCAGTCGGAACCGATATCGCCGATGCTCGTGCAAGAGTCGCCGAGAAGCTCAATCAGGTTCCCAATTATCCGGACGATGCTCGAGAGCCGGTGATCTCAACAGTAAATGCAAATGTCAACGCGATTGCCTGGTTTATTCTGAAACCTATCCCGCCCACCCGCGAAGATCTCAAAAACCTGATCGCTCAGGATCCCGCATTGAAGGAACCGCTGGCCCCGTTGATGGAGGGCACGAAGCCAATCAATCTACCCAAGCTGAATCTGTTGGCCGATCAGTATCCCGTACTGAAGACTTTCACGATGGGCCGCAACAATCCCGCGCTCATGCGAAAGTTTGCCGAAGAGTACATTGAAGCAGTCTTCGAGCGCGTCCCCGGCGTTGCCAACGGGAATGTGTTCGGCGGCCAGGAACAGGAGTTCCGCGTTGAAGTAAATCCAACTCGATTGGCAGCTTTTGGCGTGACAATCGATCAACTCCGCACGGCGTTGATTGCACAAAACCAGAATACGTCAGCCGGGGATATTCCCGAAGGTCGGCAGCGGAATGTCGTTCGAACACTCGGCCAATTCCAGACGCCGAAACAAGTCGAAGACACGATTATTGTTAACCGTGACAATTCGCCTGTGCGAGTCCGTGACGTGGCAACAGTTGGCGTCGCCTACAAGAAACCTGACGGTGTCGTGCGTCAGATGGGACTCAATGCCCTCGCCGTGAATGCTCAGCAGGCCCCGAATACAAACATTAAAGAAGTCATGGGGCCGCCGCGCGAGGATCTGGACCTGAACAAGGACGGGGAGATCACTCTGCTTGAGCTCGGTGAGTGTACTCGAATCTACGGTAACAACCTTCGTATTGCCTGCGAGGAACTGAACCTTGGAATCCTGGCGA
Organism: Candidatus Kuenenia stuttgartensis; assembly: GCA_945861975.1. Lineage (GTDB taxonomy): Bacteria > Planctomycetota > Planctomycetia > Planctomycetales > Planctomycetaceae > SXXK01. The sequence continues at coordinate 25,837 of CAMAXD010000001.1, forward strand.
CCAAGGGCCTGTATATGGAACAGGTCTACGATCAGACCTTGTACCTGGATTCAGCAACGGCCCTCGTTGAAAGCAATGTTTATTCAGGCGGAGCGCTCGCGGTCCTGATCCTGCTGCTGTTTCTGAAGAGCGTTCGTTCAGTAATCATTATCGGCCTGTCGATCCCGATCAGCGTGATTGCGACATTTATGTTCGTCAAGATTTTCGGAAGAAGCATCAATGTCATCAGTCTTGCCGGGATGGCGTTTTCTGTCGGGATGGTAGCCGACAATGCCATCACCGTGCTGGAAAATATTTATCGACACTTTCAGATGGGCAAGTCACCTCGCGAAGCCGCGTTGCAGGGAACTCAGGAAGTCTGGGGAGCGGTGCTTGCGGCCACATTGGCGATGATCGTGGTGTTCGTTCCGGTGATCTTTGTCGAGGGTCAGGCCGGACAGCTCTTTAGAGATATCTCGATTGCAATTGCATGCTCCGTGGGGATTTCAATGCTGGTGAGTGTCACCGTGATTCCTGCGGCGGCCTGCTGGCTCCTGAAGAATCAGAAATCTGCCAGCCTGGAATACGATACCAGCTACGGCTTCTCCGGACTGTTCGGACTTGTTCGAGTCAGCCACTGGATGAATGAACTATTCGCCGGCGCGATGCGGAGGATGATGTCGGCTCGTGGCAGTTGGTTCTGGCGACTTCTGGTCGTGGTGCTGTTCTGTCTGGGATCAGTTTGGAGCAGTATCTTGTTGTGGCCGGATACCGAATATCTGCCAACAGGAAACCGCAATCTGATCATCGCCATCCTGCTTCCGCCGCCGGGTTATAACATCGACAAAATGATCGAACTGGGGGAAGGAATCGAACGACAGCTGACCCCTTATTGGGCAGAAGATGCTTCTCCGGGTTCACCACGAATCAATGACTTCTTTTTTGTGGCTCGGGGACGAATGTTGTTCCTGGGCGCGAAAGCTGTCGACGAACTTCGTGCGGCTGAACTGATTCCGATCCTTGCCAAGGCGGCCGGCTCGCAACCCGGGGTCATTCCCATCGTGAGTCAGTCAAGCCTGTTCGACAGTGGATTAAGTGGTGGACGAACTATCGATATTGATATCACAGGCCCGGATCTGGAGGGACTGGTCGAAGAAGCACAGAAGGCCTTTGGGCTCTGCATGGCGCAGTTCCCAATGGACCAGGGAAATCAATTACGTCCGATTCCGGGACTGGATCTGTCCAGCCCGGAAGTCCATATTATTCCGAAGCTGGAGAAGGCGGCTGAGCTGGGAGTGACATCGCAATCTCTCGGTTACGGCGTCAATGCTCTCGTCGACGGTGCATTTGCGGGCGACTACTGGCATGAAGGTCGACGCATTGATCTCGTGATCTGTGGTGATGCAGATTATACCAGCCATTCACATGACATAGAGAACCTTCCGATCCGAACTCCGTCCGGCGAAACAGTGCGACTGTCTTCAGTGGCGGACGTTGTGCTGAGCCGCGGCCCGGAACAGGTTAACCACATTGAACGATCACGTTCCATCACCATCCAGCTTAAGCCCGCCCCGGGAGTCCCACTGGAAACGGCGATGAAAACGGTGGATGAGAAAGTTCGCGGTGTGCTGATGCAGTCTCCGCGATTCCAGAGTGGGGCGTATCAGGTCCGGCTGGCCGGCACCGCAGACAAACTGGCAGATACGTGGTATGACCTCAAATGGAACCTTTTGCTTGCTCTGCTTTTGACATATCTCTTGATGGCAGCGCTGTTTGAGTCGTTTCTTTATCCGCTGGTGGTCATGATCAGCGTCGCTCTGGCACTTGTGGGAGGCCTTGGCGGCCTGAAGATTATGAATCAGTTTGTCTTCCAGCCTCTCGACATGCTCACCATGCTGGGATTTGTGATCCTGATTGGAACGGTGGTTAACAATGCGATCCTGATCGTGCATCAGGGACTCAACTACATGCGAGAAGAGGGGATGAATTCGGTCGACGCCGTGTGCGAAACAGTGCGAACTCGGATGCGACCAATTCTGATGAGTACCCTTTCAACGGTGCTCGGAATGTTTCCCTTGGTTGTCCCACTTCCGATATGGGCCGACGGCGCGTGGGTGTGGAGTGTCGGTGCCGGTAGCGAACTCTATCAGGGACTCGGGGCAGTAGTTCTTGGCGGAATGATCGTCTCCACGTTCTTCACACTCGTGCTGATTCCGGCAGGTTTCAGTCTCGTGATGGATGCTAAAGAAGCCATCGCAAGCCTACTCAGTCGCCAAAAAACAAAACCGACCACAATGAGCCCGAGTGTCACCTCGCCTCAGGCGTGAAGCGAGTAGACTGGAATACGCAAGCAGTGATGCTGAGCATTACGGTTGGTGATTTCGGAAGCTAGCCCTCGACATCGGACCGGGATGTTCGTGTTAAACAGACGGCAGCAGTCCGTTGCAGTTGGGCGATGCCATCAAACTCCTTCACATCGAAATGCTGAAAGCCAACACTCTGGATCATGTTTGAGCGGGAAAGCGAACACTCGTCAATCGGCCAAATCGTCAAAGTGAGCAACGCCAGGGCAGCACGACCGGCACGAGCAATATCTCACTGGCCCCTTTTAGTCTGGGTTCACCGCACCCCCAGGATGCACGGCGCAGCAAGCCCAGAAAAGCCCCGACTGGTCACGCGATCATTGGAAGGCGTCAGGATTCACGGATTTTGCCTCTGAACTTTGATTCTTCGGCCGAAGAACCCCGATGAACCGCTTTTCCTGTCTGGCTCTTCCTTCTAGAATCGGACCCTCCGATTCATTCGCGGTGTTATGATTGCCTTACGAGCAGGCATCAGCGGCGAAGCCTGATTGGAAAATTCGGGGATTCCCCACCTTCGATACACCTATCGAACGTTTCACTGAATTGAAGGAAATCTGGAATGCAGGTTGCTATCACCTGTCGACACGGCAGTATCCGACCGGAACTACGAGAGCACATCACTCAAAAAGCGGAGAAACTTCTTCGCTACTTGAACACGGTCAGCGAAATCGACGTCACTCTGGAGTTTGAAGGCCCTCGGGTTGACGTGGAAATGCTGGTAGAAATCGATGGTTTCCACACCATTGTGGCCCAAGTTGAAGGCGAAGACGCGAGTGCAACATTCGATAAATGCCTTCACAAGATGGAGCATCAGGTCCACAAGCACAAAGAGAAACACCGAGACCACAAGCATCAGCCTTCCATTAAAGACATGCCCACCAAAATGGACGATCCGATCACCTAAGCGAGACGGTGTAAAACTCAATTGCTGCTCATGTGAACTGTGCTCTGTTCGCGTCTGAGAAGTCTATCTGCCGAGAAAGAATTCGTTGATGCTTAAAGTACATCAACGTCTTTGACTTGCTGATGCCTGTGGGCACAATGTCTCGATATATTGTTTACCGTTCTGCACAGTTTAGGTTTGACACTGTCGGCAGAAGTCAAAAGGCCTTTTTCTGGCGACCACTTCTTGGTTGCGCCTGCTTGTTAAGTTGAGAGAGTTGCAATGAAATTGACTGAATTCGTTATTCGCGATGCCATCCTTCCGGATCTTAAATCATCTAGAAAAGAAGATGTGATACGGGAAATGGTGGCCAGCCTGAAAGCCACTGGGGCAATCAAGGCTGCTGAAGAAGAGGCCGTAATTGCGGCGATTCTGAAGCGAGAAGAGCTGGGATCTACCGGGATTGGTAACGGTGTTGCAGTCCCGCACACCAAGCACGCCTCGGTCGAAAAGCTGTCCGCGACAGTTGCGATCTCCCGAAATGGCGTCGACTTCGCGAGCCTGGACGGAGAAGACGTATTCATTCTGTTCTTGTTGGTTTCTCCGCCTGACCGTCCGGGCGATCACCTTCGTGGACTTGAAAACATCTCCCGCCACCTTCGCAGCCAGGACTTCTGCAACTTCCTGAAGCAGTCCATGACGACAGCGGACATCTGGGATCTGCTCGCGGAAGCAGATGATGGCGATCGAGATGCTTAAGTTGAGTCTGCCCTGAATCGTATGCACGAAGTTCAGGCCTGATTCATGGGCGTGAAGGCAAGTCTGGAACTGCCACGCCCCGCGGAGGATTCACTATGCAATCGGAGGACGTCGTCCGACGACAGGTCAAGGTTACGCCCGAGGAAGGTCTGCACCTGCGTCCGATCACCCTGCTGGTGCGCTGCGCTACGACATTTTCTTCGTCAATCTCCCTCTTCTTTGACGGTCATCGGGCTGATGCGAAATCAGCATTTGACCTGATGCTCATGGCCGTGCCTAGTGGTGCAATCCTGAACGTGGAGGTCGCCGGAGCGGATGCGGAGGCGGCTGCCGACGCGATATGCCGCCTTTTCGAAGACGGCTTTTCCGTTCCGGGTACTGATCACCGCTGAAGTGGCTAAGCCGAGTCGTGGTTGATTGTCCTGCAAGTTTGCCGGGGCTAGACTACCGGCTGAACGTTGTCCGCTTGTGTCACGGCTATCAGAAAAGACTCGCCAGCGCCAATGAAGGTTTTCTCGGGAATTGCGGTTTCGCCAGGAATGGTTTCCGGCCCAGCGTTAGTGCTGGGCTCCGAGAACTTCCGCATCCCGCGAAAGTTTGTCAGCAAAGACGCGATCGATGCTGAACTCCAGCGTTTTCATATCGCGTTGGACTTGGTCTGCAAAGATATCAAAGGCAATGAGCAACTGGTTTCTTCCCAGCTTGGTGCTCAGTACGGCGCAATTTTTTCTGCACATTTACAGATGGCGCAGGACCCGCGGCTGATTCGCGAAGTTGAGTCGCTGATTCGCGACCAGTGCCGCTCCCCGGAATTTGCCGTCAGCCGAGTATTACGCAGTTACGCGGAACAACTTCAGAAAATGGGTGACCGCTATTTATCAGAGCGTGCTCTCGACATCTTTGATCTTGAGAAACGACTTCTCCGCAAACTCCTTGGCGAAAGTCGGGAAGAGCTGAGCAACCTGACGGAACCAGTAATCATTCTGGCTCATGATCTGACGCCGGGAGAGACCGCAACTCTTAACACGAAGTATGTGCTCGGCTTTGCCACCGAAGTGGGCGGTCACACGAGTCATACCGCGATCCTCGCAGGGGCTCTGGAGATTCCAGCGATTGTTGGATTGGGGCGATGCCTTGCTGAAATCTCCGGGGGAGAATCCGTTATTTTGGACGGTGATCATGGCCGTGTGATCATTGATCCGGACGACGAAACGCTTGCCAGAGTTCAGCATTCACAGGCACGCAGCCAGCGTGTTCGTGATCGACTTGGCGAAATGGGTTCGCTGCCATCAGAGACACAGGATGGCCAACGCGTCACAATCTGCGGAAACATTGAGTTTCCCGAAGAGGTTCGACAGTGCATTAAACGCGGCGCGGATGGTGTCGGACTGTACCGAACCGAATTCTTGTTTCTCAGCGGAAATCGTGAACCGTCAGAATCAGACCACTACGAAGCCTACTGCCGCGTGGTCGAGGCTTGTGGCGATCTACCGGTCGTCATCAGAACACTGGACATCGGGGCCGATAAGGTTCCACAGTTAATGGCCGACCAGTTTGCCGAAAGCGCAAACCCGATGCTGGGACTGCGAAGTATTCGTCTGAGCCTGCGAAACACGCAGATGTTCAAGAGGCAACTGCGGGCCATCCTGCGAGCTTCGGTTCATGGCAATGTTCGCATCATGTTTCCCCTGGTTGCCACACTGCTGGAATTCCGACAGGCGAAGATGATTCTGATGGACGTTATGGAGGATTTAGAGGACGAGGGGATCCCTTTTCAGCGAAACGTACCCATAGGAATGATGGTTGAGGTCCCGTCAGCCGTGATTCTGGCTGAAGAATTCGCAAGAGAAGTCGACTTCTTCTCGATTGGTACAAACGATTTGATTCAATACACTCTCGCGTGTGATCGTTCGGATCCGACGGTGGCGCACCTGTATCGTTCAGGCGACCCGTCAATCCTGCGACTCATCCAGATGGTGCTTCGCGCCGCAGAAAAGCATGGGAAACCAGTGACGGTCTGCGGGCAAATGAGTTCTGATCCGCGGTTCATTCCGCTGCTGCTGGGCATGGGTTTGAGAAGTCTGAGTGCAACGCCTCAGGCGATTCCTCGACTGAAGGAGGTCGTCAGAAACCTGTCCATCACAGAAGCCGAACGAATCTCGCAACACGCGTGTTCGCTGGATCTGGCTCGGGACGTTGAACATTATTTGCAGGGCGAGTTATCACGGCTGTGCCCTGATCTTGTTGATGAAGTTGGATTTTAATTTTCCGCCGGGCCTGTCCCGGCGGAAAGTAACATTTCTGGTGGGTTGTCTCCGACCAGTCGGACGGCTGTCAGCGAAAAAAAGCAACAGTCCTCTGCCGATCGCCGGCAACATCGCCGATTCAAATTGATGAATATTCGTGTTGGGCGACGTTCGCTCAACCATGAAGAAACGGAATGCCGGGTCGAACCGGCGAAAGAAATGATCATCGCGTCATGAACCAGTCGAAAGCGGCCACGACAATCCGAACGACGAGTCCCCCATTGGGCTTCCGTGTCGCCGTAATGTCGTCCGCTTCGCCTCTTCTGTTCCGTTCGCTTCCGACCACAAATGCACTCACAAGCAGTTTACGAACCATGTCATGCAGCCCGCGATTAACGCCCGCTGCCACTGTCCCGCTTTGCGGCTCACGGATTGAACAGTACCGACCTCGCGTTATGCGATTTCCAGTCGGAGATTCTTTCAATGAGGACATGCTTCGAATTCGCTTTCAGGACGCTGCTGCGATTCGGAAGATGGAACCGGCCATGATGCAGACTGATCGTTCGTAAGAACGAAAGTTGTGACAATGAAAAAAGAGATGCTGATCAATGTCCTCCAGCCGGAGGAAAGCCGAATTGCCATCGTAGAAGATGGGATTCTTGAGGAGTTGTACGTCGAACGCAGCAGTGCGGAAAACTACGTCGGCAATATCTACAAGGGAAAGATCGTCAATATCGAGCCCAGCATTCAGGCGGCCTTCGTCGACTTTGGTGTGGGACGAAACGGTTTTCTTCATATTAGTGATGTCGAATACCAGTACTACAAACATCTGGTTAAGGACGAGCCGGAAGAAGAAGAAGATCGCGAAGCTGGTCGTGGTGGCCGCCCCCCAAAACATCTCAATGAACGCAACGCACGTAACAAACCGCCGATTCAGCGAGTTTTCCAGCGTGGCAGCGAAGTCCTGGTGCAGGTGATCAAAGAGGGAATTGGAAACAAAGGCCCGACTCTTTCCACGTACATATCGATTCCGGGCCGATATCTGGTTTTGATGCCAGGCCTTCAGCGAGTTGGTGTCAGCCGCAAAATTGATGACGAGAAAACTCGTCGCCAACTTCGTCAGACAATGAAAGCCATCCAGCCGCCAAACGGCCTGGGCTTTATTATCCGCACCGCTGGTATCGACCGCGAAGAAGCAGATCTGCGACGCGACCTCAACTATCTGCTGCGGCTGTGGGAGACGATCGTCAAACGATTGAAGAATACTCCTGCACCCGCCGGATTGTACGAAGAAAGCGACATGATCATTCGTACGATCCGAGACATCTACAACAATGAGATTGACTCCGTCCTGATCGACGAAGACGGTGCTTTTGAACGCGCTCGTGAGTTCATGAAAATCGTCATGCCAACTCACGTCAATCGCGTGCAGCGTTACGAGGGCGGAGAGCCTCTCTTCAATCAATACGGCATCGAAGAAGAGATTGCTCGTATTCAGGATCGCCACGTGCCTCTGCCCGGTGGTGGATCACTCGTGATTGATCAGACGGAAGCCCTTGTTGCCATTGACGTCAACAGCGGAAGCTTCAGAGCCGACAACGACGCTGAAAAGAGTGCGTATCAGATGAACCTGAAGGCGGCCAATGCGATTGCTCGCCAGATTCGTCTGCGTGACCTGGGCGGTGTCATCGTGAACGACTTTATCGACATGCGTGAAGAACGCCATCGTCGTGGAGTTGAGCGCGCATTGCGTGATGCAGTCATGCGAGATCGAGCAAGAACGCGAGTGCTCCGGATCAGCCCGTTCGGACTGATTGAAATGACACGTCAGCGAATTCGACCTTCTCTGCGCCGCAGTGTGTACGAGAACTGTCCGGCCTGCAATGGCGTTGGTCAGGTGAAGACGGCTGAAAGCCTCTCGATTGAAGTCATGCGTCTTGTCATGTCTGCTTCAAGTCAGGAAAACGTCGTTAAGATTCAGATCGAAGTTCATGATCGCGTCGGCAATTATCTGAATAATCGCAAACGTAAGGAACTGATCCGGATTGAAGAGGAAAATAAAGTGGAGATCGTGATCGTTGCGAAGTCAGATGTTTGTCTCGAACACATGACATTTCGCTGCGAAGATACAAACGGCAGGGAACTGAATCCAAACTGATTACAGAACTGCTTAAGAATCCCGAATCCTTAAGCCCGGCATTCTTTAATGCCGGGCTTTTTTTCTGCTGGTTCATATCTGTTATCAACTTATTCCGCCCCCAGAAAGAACAGGGAACCGTGCAAAGAATCATGACCGTGCTTCAGATTCAAAATCTTGGCCACAGCCAGCAACGTGAGGTGCAAACTTAAATTTGCCATCGAGCTCGCTTAATGTCACGATATGACCTCAAGGCAATACTCTGCCGGCCCTTCCACCACTGGGACAACGCCCTCATGCGATCCGCCAATTTATTCATCCCGCTCGCTGTTGTTTTCATGTTGGCTCTGCCCTGCCCTGCTCAGGAAGAACGAATTCCTCATGCTCAGGACAAATCACCGGGACCGGCTCTCAGCCCTGCTGAAGCAATCGCGAAGATGACTGTGCCCGAAGGATTTTCGGTTGAACTGGTGGCTTCTGAACCTGACATCGTCAATCCGGTTGCGATGACGATTGATGAACGAGGCCGCTTCTGGATCACCGAGTCGCTCGAATATCCGCGACGTTCGCCGGGACCGGGTAAGGATCGCGTCAAAATTCTGGAAGACACCGATGCGGATGGCAAGGCCGACAAGTTCAGCGTGTTCATGGAAGGCCTGAACATCCCGAGCGGCATTGCTGTCGGACATGGCGGAGTCTGGATTGCGAATTCGCCCGATATCCTGTTTGTGCAGGACACCGACGGCGATGGCAAGGCCGATACGTCGGAAGTTGTCGTCACCGGTTTTGGTCGCGATGACACTCACGAACTTCCGAACTCACTGACCTGGGGACCGGATGGCTGGCTGTATGGGCTCAACGGCGTTTTCAATCCCGCCCATGTTGTTTACGGTCCGAAGAATCCGAACTTCGAAGACGGTCAGAAGCCATGGGACTTCACTTGTGCGATGTTTCGCATTCACCCGAAGACTCGCGAGTTCCAGGTCTTCTGTGAAGGCACAAGCAATCCATGGGGCATTGCGTTCAACCATGAAGGAGAAGCCTTCATCAGCGCGTGCGTGATTGATCACTTGTGGCATCTGACGGAGACGGGTTACTACCATCGTCAGGGCGGACCGTATCCGCCGTTCACGTGGAAGATCGAAAGTATCGTCAGCCACAAACATCAGAAGGCCGCGTATTGCGGCATTCACTGGTACGACAGCGATGCCTATCCTGAGCAATACCGCAAGAAGCTCTACATGGGCAACATCCACGGAAGCTGCATCAACAGCGACAGCATTGAACGCTTCGAATCCACATACAAGGCGACACCGGAAGCAGACCTGCTAAGCGCAAATGATGCGTGGTTTATGCCGGTGGTTCAGAAGACAGGTCCGGATGGTTGTCTTTACATTCTCGATTGGTACGACCGCTATCACTGCTATCAGGATGCAAATCGTGATCCTGCCGGCATCGACCGCCTGAAGGGACGACTGTATCGGCTGCGATACAAGGACACGCCGCGTGCAAAGCCGGAGGACATGGCGAAGCTCGATGATCAGGCGCTTGTCACTCGACTCGGATCAGGCAACGGCTATCACCGAGACATCGCTCAACGGTTGCTGACCGAGCGAATGCTGCTGGACAGCGACCACAAACAACTCGTGGAGAATCTGACTTTGGCTTTGTTTCTACCTGGCCCGGATGAACGGTTGATGCCTGCATTGGGAGTACTCAGCGCGAGCAACCACCTGTCGAACGAGCTGAGTCAGGCATTGATGAAGAATGGAGTAGTGCCTGTTGCCAAAGCCTGGGTTGTTCGTTCTGCGGGTGATTTAGATACGTTGCCAAAGCCGATTTCAGACGAGATCTTCGAACTCCGCAACGATCCATCACCGCAGGTTCGTCTGCAAGTTGCAATCGCCGCCGCCAAGCAGGAATCTATTCCAACCATTCCGACTCTCGTTGCTGTGCTGGCTCAAGCTGGCGACGATCCGCTGGTGCCGCGAATTGTCTGGCAGAATCTGCATCCGCTGCTCGAAAAGCAGACGGCGGAGTTCGTGGCGGAAGTTCAGAAGCTGCGCGCGGTCGACACAGGAACATTTCCCAAACCTGTCATTGAACTGCTTCCTCGTGCTGCAGATCGAATTCTTTCGACCAGTAAGCCGGATACTCTGGCTGTCGCGGAACTCGTCAAGCTGATGCTCAGCACTGAAGCCACGGATGAATCGGCCGATCGATGCCTGCAGTTGCTGACCGCTCGAATTCGATCGGGAGAAATCACGGGCGACTCGCTGGACAGTATTCGAAAAGAACTGGAAGAGTCACTCAATTCGGCAATGAAAGCCAATGCCTCGCGACCATCCACGTTGTCCGCGATCGAACTTGCGGCGTCGTTGAAAATGGAAGATGCGATTATTCGAGCTCGTCAAGTGGTGCCGCAGACAAAGGACGATACGATTGCGTTGCGGCTCGTCAACGCTCTGGTCACAGCTGGTTCTGAAGATGGGCTGACGTTTGCCGAGAAGATTCTGGTTTCGGACAGATCGGCTGATGTGCGTCGACGAGCCGTTCAAGCCATCGGGCGAATTGGCTCAACGGCGAGCACATCAGCGATGATCAGTCATCTTGCCGAACTTCCCGCCGATGTTCAGCCTGCAGCGATCGAAGCTCTCACCGATCGAGCGGACTCCGCCACCGAATTGCTTAGGCTCGTTCGCGAGGGCAAGGTGCCGTCAACGCTGATCAACGCGAATCAGGCTCAGAAGATGCTAAGTCTAAAGAGCAAGCCGCTGGCCGATCTGGTCACCAAGCACTGGGGAATCGTTCGCACCGAACGCGATCCGGCGCGAGTCGAATTGATTGCTCGCATGCGGAACGAACTACGAACCAGCGACGGCGATCCTGTCACTGGCCGAGTCGTCTTCAAGAAGCTCTGCGCACAGTGTCACAAGATGTATGGTGAGGGAGCCGAAGTCGGGCCGGATATCACTCGCAACGGCCGAGCGTCGTTTGAACAGTTGCTGTCGAACGTGTTTGACCCAAGCCTTGTGATTGGATCCGCGTATCAGGGTCTGACGGTGGTTACAAAAGAAGGACGAGTCGTTTCTGGTCTGCCTGCCGAAGACAGTCCGCAGCGAGTTGTTCTGAAGGTACAGGGCGACAAACAAGAGATCATCGCGCGGAGCGATATCGACGAAGTTGTTCCCAGCAAGTTATCGCTGATGCCTGAAGGGATCGAAAAGCAACTGCACTCCCAGGAGCTTCATGATCTGTTCGCGTTCATCACACTCGATAAGCCACCCGAAGATCCAAACGCGAGGTTACTGGCAGGCTCGCGAATTGTGCCGGGAGAGTCATCAAAGTCTGACGAGTTCCCGGCATTGCTGGAGCAACTGCTGCCAGGCTTCGCGACATCGATGGTCGGCGAAGGTGGAGTCGCCGTTCTGGCAGACTATCACGGTCGCCCGGCCGTTCGAACTCATCCCGTTTCACGTTCAGAAGTCTGCCGCCTGACATCTTCCACAACGCTGCCGTCGGCAGCAAAAGTTACATTGCGACTGAGTGTTGCGTCACATGCTCACGGAGACTGGCAACTCACCGTTAACGTAAACGGTGAGATTCGCCACCAGTCCATCGTGAAATGCAAAGGTAAGGAAGTGGACTGGAAGGAGATCACTATTGACCTGACAGATCTCGCCGGCCAATCGGTCACGCTGGAACTGCTCAACAAAGCGAATGACTGGTCGAATGAGTTTGGCTACTGGAACGCAGCGGAGATCCTCACGGAATAGTGGACGACTCAATAAGCAGAAGAGACATAAACCACTTGCCAACAATGGTTTACAACAAAACCTCGATCCAGCTGCGCCAGAAAACTGTGCTTTCCTGAATTATTGAGCCTCGAATAGACTTTGTTCTCAAAACTCCGCCGAAGCGATCGGTCAGATTTTGTTGAAGGGGGCTTCTGGCTTTGACAAGGATTCGTCAATGCCAATGGCTGATTGCAGCCGTCGTTTTGATTCTAAGCGTCAGTGGCTGTGCGCATCATCAGGCACCTCTGCCGTCAGGGTATCGGTCTGCGCAAACTCTTGACGGACGAGCACTCCCGCCGGGAAGAAATTACTGGGCTGCCTTCAGCAATCCTTCACGCTTTAACGCGAATGGTTTGTATCTCCTGCGTCCCTATCACCCGGGCCGAACGCCTCTCGTACTCATCCATGGCCTGGCATCAGATGCATTCACCTGGGAACAAGTTGTAACAGCCCTGGACTCAGATCCAACGATTGCGTCGCGATACCAGATCTGGCTTTATCAGTACCCGACCGGACTCTCTTATCTTCGAACGGCGGCCGATCTTCGCAGAGAACTGATGTCGACTCGAGAAATCATTGATCCGCAAAAGCTGGACCCCGCGATCGATCAGACAGTGCTTGTTGGCCATAGCATGGGAGGGCTGCTTGCGAAGCTCCAGGTGAGCTACAGCGATGATCAACTTTGGCGAGCGATCTCCGACGTCCCGCTGAATGATGCTCTCAACACAGGTCCGATTCCGGATGACACGGTTTCCGCATTTCTGTTTCAACCCGTGCCTCATGTGAAACGAGTTGTCTACATGGCAACGCCACATCAGGGTTCGAACTGGACACAACAACCCCTCGGACGACTGGGGCGCTGGTTGATCAATGTCCCGGACAACACTCTGGTCGAATATCGCAGGCTGATACGAGGCAATCCGGGCCTGTTTCGAAATCCGGGGCCGACACCGCCGACCAGCCTCGATCATCTGATCCCCGGAAATCCCGTAATCCGTTCCTCAAACTCTCTGAGATATTCAGACGCGGTCCTCACCCATTCCATTATAGGTACTGGATATCAGTCGCCCGATGGATTGATTGGAGACGGCGTCGTTCCGGTTATCAGTGCGCATCGCCCTGACGTCAGAACTGAACGACTTGTCAAAGCCACGCATTCCGGAATCCTGCAAAACGCCGTAGCTGTAGCCGAGCTAAAATGCATCCTCTTGCAGTGATCCGTCTGGATCACTCTGCTATTCCGGCGAATCGGCTACAACTTCGTTTCTGAACACGGAATTCAATCTGTCTCTCAGCCGAAAGTTGTGCCATGCCGAACTCCAGCATTCCTCGACGGACATTTCTTGGTACCACTCTGAGCGTCGTTGCGGCGGCGGCGACATGCAACGCTCAGGCAAATTCGGTGGATCAATCCGACGATTTGGAGATCATTGATTGCCATACTCATTTTTATGACCCGACGCGTCCTGAAGGGGTCCCATGGCCATCTCCTGGTTCTTCACTGTATCGAACCGTACTTCCGAAACATCTGCGGGAATTGAAACAGTCTCGCAAAATCACTGGTACTGTGATCGTCGAAGCAAGCCCTCTGGTTGAAGACAACGCCTGGCTGCTGGATCTGGCCAAAGAGGATCCCTTTATCGTTGGCATCGTCGGAAATCTACTGCCTGGGAAAGATGAGTTCGCAGGACACCTTGATCGCTTCGTCAGAAGTCCTCTGTTCCGTGGCATTCGGGTTTCTTCGAAAACAGTGACTGATCTGCTGAACTCATCATCACTCGATGATCTCAAAAAGATGATCGATCATGATCTGTCATTGGATGTTAACGGAGGCCCTGATACTCCCGGCATCGTGGCACAACTGGCCGAGAAACTTCCAGCACTCAGAATTGTTCAGAACCACATCGGCAATGTGCGCATTACGGTCGATCCTCCACCTGCCGACTGGAAAGCTGGTATTGAGGCTGCTGCAAAGCACGCCAATGTGTTCTGCAAGATTTCGGCACTGGTTGAAGCGGCATCACGAGACGGACAAAAGGCTCCTGCGGAGATGAGCTTCTATAAGCCCTACATCGATGTTGTCTGGAACGCCTTTGGTGATGATCGCGTGATTTATGGGAGCAACTGGCCGGTTTCCGAGAGCTCCGCCGACTATGAAACGCTGCAGAGAATCGTAATGGACTATGCGGCTGAACGTGGCAACGATGCGACTGCAAAGTTTTGCTCAAAGAACGCAGCTGGTGCCTACAAATGGGTTCGACGCTAAGCGTCGTCTATTCAGGTCAATAGGGTACTCAGTGAGTGGCGATCACCAGAAGAACGACGCCTGACACTGCGATTTGCGATGATCCATCTGCTGAACTAAATTGCGTCCATGGAACTCTGGCAGACCTATCTCATACTGTGTCCAGCTGCGGCAATCGCCGGAGCTATCAATTCCGTCGCTGGCGGAGGCACATTGGTTACTTTTCCGGCATTGATGTGGGCTCTGGGCAACGCACCCGGCGCTGCAATCATCGCCAATGCGACGAATACCGTCGCTCTTTGCCCCGGTGCGTTTTCGGGATCGTGGGGTTATCGACGCGAACTGAAACAGATGTGGGACTGGGTTCGCTGGCTGGCCATCCCCAGTATTCTGGGAGGTATCGCCGGTTCAACGATCGTTGTGCTGGCTCCGGAGTCTTCGTTCAAGGCCATGGTCCCATGGCTGATCGCTCTGGCAACTCTGCTCTTCATTCTGCAACCTCGCCTGACCCCAAAAGCTCCGGCGGAATCCTCATTGGCAAGCCGCAGCCAACGTTCACAATGGCTGGTCTTCGTGCTGCAGTTGGTTATTGGAATCTATGGCGGATACTTCGGAGCAGGAATTGGGATCCTGATGCTGAGTTCGCTCAGCCTGTTAAATCTTGGCAACATTCATCACGTGAACGGCCTGAAGACTGTATTGGCCGGATTGATTAATGGCGTGTCTGTGGTCGTGTTCGTCGGCACCGGGAAAGTGAATTGGGTGCTGGCAATTCCGATGATCGCTTCAGCAATGCTCGGCGGCTGGCTGGGTGCCTCCTGGGCTCGCAAGCTCGACAAGAAGATCATTCGCCGTGTGGTCATCAGTATCGGGGTTGTTCTGACGGTTTGGTATTTTGGAAAGATGTGGCTAATTGATAGATGAGGATTCAATTTCAACTGTCGGGTGCGTCTGAATGAAGACACAAAGAACTCTCGTTTAGGCAGCTTACTAGTTCTGAACAGGAGCAGCAGTTTTCGAGTAGAGCCCGTTGCAAGTCGGATCAAACAACCCAACCTGATTCCACGGAGCCACTGCAGAGCTCAGCCATGACTCAAACGCCTGTTCTGCATTTGTTCGATCAGCCGGATCAGCATGACGCGCGACGGCAAGTCGATCTCGGGCTTCTTTCAGCATACCTCGAAAATCAGGGTCGTTTGCTCGCAAAAAACTGGTGCGTCCTGAGGCTCCGTCCAGCGACTGCTCCATACTGGTTGCTGCTGCAAAGTAGAGCATTCCCCAGAGACACCATAAGCGAAATGACGGGATCGCTTCGTAGCAGCCTTCAACCAGCTCATCGACGCAGCGAATCTCTTCGATCAACGAATCCGAATACCTCCGCAAACCACCATCGCGTTCAACAGCATGCCCCGGCATTAACAGGATCTCAGCCAATCGCGAAACACTGAATAGCGTATGAGCAATCCCGGTGCTGTGCAGAGGATCAATGAACCCGGCAGTGTTTGTGATCGCAGCCCAGTTCGAACCTGCAGCCTGCGATGCCAGTCGCTGAATTCGAGAAGTCTGCTGCAGGCCTGAGTCCGGGCGAACAATGTGAGCATTCCTGAACTGTCGAGTCAGAAATGGTGCTCTCCGAATCCGCCAGTCCCATTCTTCCTGAGGCGTTGAAAAGGAGCGTCGTACACGCTGAGCACTCGGCCGTTCATCAATCATAAACCCCGCGCTGAGAGTATCGTCGTCGTATCGCAACTGCCACATCCATCCGTCCGGACAGACCTGATGAACGGCCGCATCATCGCAGTGATAAGAAAAAACGCCGACGTTAATCTGGCTATCTTTCAACAACTGCTCACAAGCCGTGGCTCCTTCAAAGTGCGCGAACAAGGATCGCGAATGAGTTTTAAGTGATGCCGTTTGATCGGCAATCCCGAGCGTACTCAGTATTCCCTTTGTGGAGCCCGTCGCATCGACAATAAACGGTGCCTTAACAAGATACTCCCCGGAAGACTCCAACGTTTCCATTCGCATAGAAGCATTCGACAAGACTGGCTCATCACTGGAATCCACTTTCAGGATCCATTCGTCGTCAACCATATCCAGCTGATAAGCACAATTCTGAAAGGTTGCGACACCAGAGGCATTCGCGAGGCGAAAGATGAACTGGTCGATATCGCTGCGGAGCCAATGAGTGTCTGAGTACTCGTCGTTGACGCTGGCAGAAACCAGCAGGCGACGGTGATCGAAATTTACAATGGAAGTATCTTCATCGCTGGTCTGATCAAAGTAGGTAAAGCCTCGTTTCTTGCCACACAGAAGATCCGGATACACACGTTTCCATGATCCCCAATGACACAGCGGACGCAACTCGGGGAGTTGATAACGATCAGCCATCTGAGCCAAAGTGCGATCCGCCAGCGGGGTCGATGATTCTCCGATCGCGAATCGAGGATGCCGGCTACGATCCACCATGACCACCGACTTGCCCGCACGAGCCAGTATCAGGGCCAGTAGACTTCCGCCGAATCCGGAGCCGAGAATTAAGACATCGGGAGAAAGTACAGGCATGACGGATCTGTCACTGAGATGGATAAGGTGGAAGCAGCATCACAATTTTCAGGTAACGGATTGTGTCAGATTCATCTGTTCAAGTCTTGAGATCTGCAACACGGCCGTCTCGGGAGAATCTGCAAACTGTGCGGCATCCCACAAATCGGCAAACACTCGACCACGATTCCAGGACATGGTTTCTCGCAGCACGATCTCCAGCGAAGACAAACGAGGCGGTGAGAACAGCCCGACAGACGCAAGTTGCTCCATAATTCCGTTGCCGGTTCTTACCGGAATCACGGCACAACAATCAACGCCACACTCGAATGCAAAGCGGACCGAGTCGATGGCCCGCTCAATCCCCTGCTCTTCCGATGTCTCTGGTGGTTTCAACAAAACAAACGCTCGAATCAAGATGTTCTGCTTCAGCAGCGACTCACAGGCGCGAGCAAAATCATCAACCGTCATTTGTTTGTTGAGTCGCGCGAGCGTTTGCGGATGCGATGTCTCCAGCCCCAGAGCAACTTCCAGTTGTGTCTCGCACAATTGCTGAAACTCGCCGCAACGGTCATTGCATAACGAAGGATGGTTTTCCACGATCACAGTGTCAAAGTGTCGGACCCGCTCGGCAATTTCAGACCAATCAGCACGCGGGATCGCTTTCGGATCGAAGAAGTTTCCACTGTTGTACAGCTTGATGTGCCGAGCAACCGGCAACTGCTGCAGAGCAAAGTCAATCTGCTCCGGAATCGCTCCCACTGGAGTAGCCTGCTCTGTCGTGTTCTTCCAAAGATCGCACATGAGGCAATGAAATGGACACTCACGATTAGTGAGAAACACCGTGGCGACGCTCTCTACACAATGATGACGCGAAAACTCATTCTCTACCAGAAAATGGTAGGGGCGAAACACATTCACGGCGTTTCGGGATCCGCGGGCGGAGAGAATGTCAGCAGTATTGAATCTCAAACGACCTCCGGCAGCATCGAATATCTGATTGCGAAAAACAGTCCCATCAATTTAAGGCCAGCTGGTCTCACAGTCCCGTAGTCCGGAAACTTTGTTGAGCCAGAACCAGGCAGAAGTCTCCACCCCGTCAAAGGGAGGCTGCAGCTTGATGACTCGGCGAGCATACAGCCCTTCATCGACGCCCTCGGCTTCATCAAGTCTCTTGAGGCACTCCGTATCCACCTCATACACCTCGCCCTGCACCGCAAGTCCTTCTGGCCAGTCTACGAGACCGGGATAAGATCCGAGGTCAAAAATACGGTAGAGCGGACACGTCGTCGCAGGGCCACGAAAGACCTGTCCCTCAAGAAGATGATGTAGCCCGTGACCGCGTTTGAGAGAACCATAGACAAAGATCAGCGACTTAGGGTCGCGACCATGAAACTCTGCCGAATCACTTGATGCCGCCGCCATAAAAGAAGAACCTGCTTCCGATCGTTTTCAATGCACCCAACTCACAAACCATGATTTCATCCCGAACCATGATCACTAAGCACTCTACCGAGATTCGCGTCCGCTACAACGAGACGGACGCTATGGGATTCCTGCACCACTCAAACTACCTCTGCTATTTCGAAGTCGGAAGGACGGAACTCTTTCGAGCACAGGGTGGCAGCTACCGACGGATGGAAGACCTCAAGCTTTACTTTGTCGTCGCCCGGATTGACGTTCGGTACCGCCGACCTGCGAGATACGACGACTTGTTGACTTTGCATACGGAAATTGCCCGAGTCACCCCGGCAAAGCTGGAACATTCGTATCGACTCTGTCGAGGCGATGAATTGCTCGCAGAGGCAAATTCTGTCATTGCCTGCGTCAACGAAGCCGGCGAAGTTCAGAGAATTCCTGAGGATTTGGTTGGCCTCACCTCCGACACCAGGGCCGAATGATGGAAAAATAGGTGGGTTGTTTGACAGATTCCGGTCAGTCAATATAGGGTGTATATGAGTTTCGAGTGGCCAACGGGGTTTGGAAGTGTTTTCCAGAACCCTGCACAGGCCAACTGGCTGAAACACAGCCGTGAAGAGAACAAGGGGTTTTACCATGCGAACATTCGGTCTCGTCCTCGCGTTGGCAGCATTGCTGCTCACCAATACTGCAGAAGCCGGTCAAAGCTGCTGCAAGCCTGCTAAGTGCAAGCCGGTTAAGTGCAAAATCCAGAAGTGCAAGCCAGCCCGCGTAAAGTGCTGCAAGCCAGAACCAACCTGCTGCGAAGCTGCTCCAACATGCTGCCAGGCAGCACCAAGCTGTGAATCATCATGCGGTCGCAGCTGCGGCACACCAAGCTGTGAGTCATCATGCGGTTCAGCATGTGGCGCCAGCACTGGTTGTGCAAGCGGGGCTTGTGGAACAGCTGCACCAGCTGCCGCTCCAGCAGCAGCTCCAGCCGCCGTTGATGCACCTGCACCTCCAGCTGAAGCAGCTCCGGCAGCTCCAGAAGCTGCGCCAGCCAAGTAATTTGGACCCGCTTTGGTTCGTAGAATCATCGTTTTCGGATCGCCAGCCTCCTGCTCACACAAGGTTCTGGATGCTGGCGAATGCGGGTCTCAGAGAGATCTCCGAAATGGGGCCTAAAGGTCCCTTTTAAGCATGTTTCTGCATTAATAACCAATGGCTCAACGTTGAAACGGCAGGGATGCCGTTTTTTCATGCGCAGACGCTTGTCTTGACAAGTGTCGTCGAAACGTCCATGCTTTCTTTATGACATCGTCAGCCAAGCCGAAGAGTGGAAAGCGATTTGATTCCCCGGAACAGGAAGCCTTCCTGAACCTCTGGAGAACCTATGACTGCCTGAAAGCTCTGGAAGACGAACTGTTTGGCACCTACCAGCTATCTGCTCAGCAATACAATGCACTGCGTTTATTGAGATCTGTACATCCGGCTTCGATGCAAACGTTGGCACTTGGCAAGCGGCTGATCTCCCGCGGGCCGGACACCACCCGAATGCTCGATCGTCTGGAGCAGCGCCAGTTCATCGTCCGGGAACGGCGTAGTGAAAACCGCCGAGTCGTTGAGATCGCTATCACAACACAGGGCCTCGCGCTCCTGGATGAAATGACAAAAACCGTTCGAGAAATGCACGAACGGCAACTTGGACACTTAAGTCGTACCGAACAGCAGGATCTTATCACGCTGCTGAAGCGGATTCGTGAACCTCATGAAGATGCCAGTTGTGACTGGTTGGACGAATAACACGAGAGGGCGAACACCATGAAAACCTCATTCCTGACAATTCTGGGCATCTATGCAGTCAGTGCTGCGGCATTGGCTGAGGACTGGCCACACTGGCGCGGTCCTCATCATGATGGCCAGTCGTTTGAGACCAATCTTCCGGACAAATGGTCTCCCAAAGGCGAGAACCTGCTTTGGCGCAAGGAGGAATTTGCCAGCCGCTCTTCACCAGTCGTGATGAATGATCGCGTCTATCTCGTCTGCCGTGCTTTCCCTGAGACGGAGAAAGAGGGCGAAAAAACAGTCTGCCTGAATGCAAAAACAGGCGAACTGATCTGGGAGAGCATTCACAACATCTATCTATCCGACGCACCAGCAGAGCGTGTTGGCTGGTCCAGTGTTGTTGCTGATCCTGCGAGTGACACCGTGTTCATTTTAGGACTCGGTTGTGTTTTCCAGTGTCTTGATGGCAAGACCGGAACAGTGCTGTGGGAACACTCCATGAGCGAAGAATACGGGATGCTTTCGACCTACGGTGGCCGAACCAACTTTCCCGTTGTCTTTGAGGATCTGGTTATCATCAGCGGAGTCATGACGGGCTGGGGAGAAACCGCCGTTCCCGCTCATCGCTTCGTGGCATTTGATAAGAAGACAGGCGTCGCTCAGTGGCTCAAGAGCACCAAACTGCGCCCGGAAGACACCACTTACAGTACACCTGTCCTTACAACATTCAAAGGTCAGGCTGCAATGGTCGTCGGTGCCGGTGATGGAGCGTTTTACGCGATCCAGCCCCGTACTGGAAAAACGATTTGGAAGTATCAGGCGTCAACTCGAGGTCTGAACACGAGCGCATTAATTGACGAAAATGGTATCGTTTACTGCGGACATGCTGAGCAGAACGCTAACGACACAACGACTCTGGGTGCGATCTTTGCCTTTGACGGAAATGTCGAAGGCGAAATCACCGAAGACAAACTTTTGTGGAAGATCCCCAAACGAGCTGTTGGCCGAAACTGTGCCGTCAAACTTGGCGACCGCGTTTACTACATCGAAGACGGTGCCACGCTGGTCATTGTAGATGCAAAGACCGGTGAGCTGGTCGGTCAGAAAAAGCTTGGTCGTATTATGTTCGGCAGCCCAATGGTGGCCGATGGCAAGATCTATGTCGCAGAGAATACGGGTCGGTTCTATGTCCTGAAGCCGAGTGAAAAAGGTGTAGACGTGGTCAGTGAAGCTCGACTCGGTCAGGGCGAAGAGGTCTTCGGTTCACCAGTCGTCTCCAATGGGCGAATCTTTCTCCCATCGATTGAGGCTCTGTACTGCATCGGAAAGCCTGACGCATCGGCAACGAAACCAACGCGTTCGAAACTTGCAGACGAAACACCAGCCGCCAGCGACAAGAAGGTGGCTCAGATTCTGCTCACGCCAGCTGAACTGTTGATTGGAACCGGCGAAAAGGCCAGCCTGCAGGTCAAAGGATACAACAAGAGTGGTCAGTTCGTGCAACTCATGAAGGATGCCACGATCACTGCCGAGGGCGGCGGTTTGGTTTCAAAAGACGGCTCTTATACAGCCCCGGCTTCTGGTCATTCAGCGGTCGTGCTGACAGCAAAGTCCGGCGAAATGACAGCCGCGGCCAGAATTCGAGTGGTCCCGCCGCTTCCATGGAAATTTGATTTTTCTAATGACAAAGTCCCGGCAACCTGGATTGGTGCTGACTATCGCCATAAACCCGCACCATTGGATGGTGAAAAAGGCCTTGTCAAGATCAGCACAATTCCAAAGGGAACTCGTAGTCAGTCATGGATGGGCTGGACAAATCTGCATGACTACACGATTCAGGCGGACTTCAAAGCCACCGAAAAGAACGGACGCCTCCCTGACCTTGGTTTGATCAATCAGCGATACACCATGGACCTGCAGGGTTCACAGCGGCTTCAGATTCGCTCGTGGGTTGCACGCCTTGAGCTTCGGTTTGCGAAGACGATCGATATGCAGTGGTCGGCCGACACCTGGTACACGATGAAGTTTCAAAGTGAAACGAAGGACGGCAATGTCATACTGCGTGGCAAAGTCTGGCGACGTGAAGAAGCAGAGCCCGCAGAGTGGCAAATCGAAGCGGCCGATGCAACTCCGAATCTGAGTGGAAGTCCAGGGCTCTTTGGAAACGCAACGGACGCAGAATTCTTCGTCGATAATGTTCAGGTCATGTCGAACAACTAATTGCTATTCCTCGGGCGGCATAAATTGAGGCCGGGCGTTCGCGGGATACCTTTAGAAGTAAGCCTCAATCGTGGCCCCGCACAGTATAAGTTGACTAAAATCGGTGCAGACGAATAAAGCTCTGCAACTGGCGAAGCAGGTCTTCCGGAAAAGCGAAAGTGCTATTCGTGGCCAGACTTCGACTCGCCTGATTCTTACTTCAATCCATAAGGAACCGTTCCATGTTGAAATTCAGAATCTGCCTAAACGTCGCATTGTGCCTGACAGTTGCGGCGGCAGTACAGAAGACTGCCGTGTCCGGAGAGAACCCCACTGAAACAGCCCTGAGCAAGATTGCGAAGATGAAAGTGGGGCCAAAGGACTGGCCGCAATGGGGCGGTAGCTACTCCCGCAACAATACTCCGGAAGGCAAAAATATCCCGACAACATGGGATGTTAACAGCGGTGAAAACATAGCGTGGTCAATGCCACTCGGATCAGAAACCTACGGCAATCCTGTCGTGGCAAACGGCAAGGTCTTCATCGGAACGAATAACGGTAACGGCTACATCAAGCGTTACCCAAGCTCGATCGACCTCGGGTGCCTTATCTGCATTGATGAAAAGTCTGGTGAGTTCCTTTGGCAGCACTCCAATGAAAAGCTTTCTACCGGCCGCGTTAACGATTGGCCTCATCAGGGCATTTGCTGTTCTCCGTACGTTGAAGGCGACCGTGCGTGGTACGTCAGCAGCCGCGGACACGTAGTCTGCCTCGATACAGACGGCTTTCGTGATGGAGAAAACGACGGTACTGTGACCGATGAGAAGGTTCAGGAGAAGGACGAGGCTGACGTTGTCTGGTCTCTCGATATGATGAAAGACCTGAAAGTTTCACAGCATAATATGTGCAGTTGCTCGGTAACCTGCGTCGGCGACCTTTTATTCGTCAATACAGCCAACGGTGTTGACGAAGGCCACATTACAATTCCCGAAGAGAAAGCCCCCAGCTTTGTCTGCCTGAATCGTGAAACAGGAAAAGTCCTCTGGACAGACAACTCCCCTGGCACAAATGTATTGCATGGTCAGTGGTCATCTCCAGCTTTTGGAGTTTTTGACGGAGTTGCTCAGGTCCTGTTTGGCGCCGGTGACGGCTATCTGTACAGCTTTGCCGCAGAGGGCAAAGACGGAAATGCAGAGTTGCTGTGGAAGTTTGACTGCAATCCAAAGGAGTCCATCTATCTGCTTGGCGGTCGGGCCACTCGAAACCATCTGATTGCTACTCCTGTCGTCTATGACGGCCTCATCTATATCGGCGTTGGCGAAGATCCTGAACATGGCGAAGGTCAGGGACATCTGTGGTGCATCGACCCGAAGAAACGCGGGGACGTTAGCCCAACCCTGGTCTTTAATTCCAAGGACCCGAAAACCCCAATTACTCATAAACGACTTCAGGCCCTGGATGACAAGGCCGGGGACTTTGAACGTGAGAACCCGAACTCTGCCGCAGTTTGGCACTACACAGGAACTGATCCTTCTGTTTTCGAAAGCACGATGCACCGCACTTGTGGAACTGTAGCAATCAAGAATGACCTGCTGTTCGTTGCAGACTTCAGCGGACTGCTTCACTGCCTGAATGCAAAGACCGGTGAACCTCACTGGACTTACGACATGTTCGCAGCCTCATGGGCCTCTCCACTGATCGTCGAAGATCGGGTCTACATCGGCGACGAAGACGGTGACATCGCCATCTTCAACCTGTCAGCCGAAATGGAAAAACTCGGCGAAGAGATCAACATGGGCTCATCCGTCTACACGACACCTGTCGTTGCCAATGACACCATGTTCATCGCCAATCGCAACCGCATCTACGCCATCAAAGAAGGCGCAAAGAGCGAACCTGCGAAATAGTCGGCTGCACCTCACTGAAAAGCTTAGACCCCGTGTCAGATCATTCTGAGCGGGGTCTTTTTATTGGGGAAGTTTGGATGGAACTTCCGCTGGCAGCTTCGCAGGATCAAGTTGATCAACAAGTCCGGACAAATCCTGGCGTTTGCATAGCTCACAATACTCTGCAGAAGACCTGAGCCGTTTCCGGGTAACTGACAGCAAACAATTCCGTGTGGTGTTCAGCCCTACGCAAAGACGCCTCGGACTCTTCAAACTGACCGTACGTATATTGAAGCATCGCCAGCAGCCGATCAGCCTTCGGCAGTTGCCGATAGCTCTGCGCGCCATCAACCGTACCGATGATCATCTTTTCTAACAAAGCAACTGCATTCTTAAGATCCTTCTCAGCCAGTCTCAGATGTCACCTGCGCGTGTGGATCGCATCGCGACGAATCTGCATACCACCAAGCAGTTGCTTGAGATTCGCATAGGCCTCCCAGGCAACAGGATCAAACGCCTCTGCCTCTTTGACGAGAACAGGTGTGAGCACAGCGATTCCCTTATTCGCGGCCTTCTCGGCTGCTGCCAGTTCTCCAAAGTTCTGCATGGAAAGACCGACGTCAACGAGCGTAGAGGCACTTTACCGACGGTAATCTGCCTGATCGGTCTCTTTAGGAGTTTCTGGTAGATCTTTGCGGCCGCTTCAAATCGTGCGAGAGCCTCCTGTTCTTCGGAGAGTTGCAGAAGAACGTGCCACTCTGCTGCAGACCTTCGGCGCGTATCACACGACTCTCGATCGAATCGCCTTTCAGACTGGCGAATGTCTCGTACTTCTGCAGAAACTCACGATCCGAATCTATCAGCTCAGCCTGCGATCCTAACTTTTAGGCAACGACATCGTCAAAAAGGGTCCTTAAAGCCTGAAGAGTTCGAATATTAGTGGAATGAGAATCCTCCATCGCCAATTCAAGCTTCTCATATTGTTGGACTGACGTTCCTGATTCTTCTGCCCCAGAGCGACGGTTCCTGCTGCTCCTGCCAGTGAAGCGATCAACACTCCCGTCGCCGACGCAGCAGCAAGTCCGGGCCGGCGACGAATCCATCGCCCCAGCCTGATAAAGATCAAGTCACGGCAGACATTGACTGACTCTCCTGCAAGATATCGCTCAATATCCTGAGCCATAGAAACAGCCAAGACGTAACGATCTGCCCGACGGATCTCCATCGCCTGGCAACAGATGGCCTCCAGAGCAACCGGAATCACAGGATTCACTTCATGCAATGAAAAACCGCCGTCCCAGCTTAGTCGTCCCTGGAAAAGTCGCTAACCGGTTTTCGAAGAATTGGCTCGACGTGATCTTAAGGGGTCGTTTTGTTTCCGCCTTATTCTTTTGTCTCAGATCAGCGGCACCATAACGAAGCAGCCCGGATTGGAAACAGCTGTTTTCTTCAGACTCCCTCGAAGAACCATTCTGTCAATCGTCGAAAAACATTCAAAGATTACCCTGACCACAAATGAGGGCAATTCGTTGTCGCTGGAGGAACTCTTCGACGGATATTTTCAGATCGTCGTCAATGAAAATCCGTCAGAAGCCACGATCACCCTCAGGAGTGCTGAGCTTCCGGCTAAGTCGACGAGCAATTTCCTTATCGACGGCACGTTTATTCTTATCACAAGAGCCGACCTTAAGACCGTCGACGTAGACCTGAAACTGGTAGAGGGCACGAAGATTAAATTCGGCCCAGCCCAACTAAGCGTCAATCAGATTGGTCCGGCATTTGAGGGGACCCTTTCAAGCAGTCATTCAAACTCAGTGGTCCCCAACCAGCCAATACGATCCAAAAGGTCGAATTTCTTTACGATAAGGACGAGGTGATTGAGAGCAGTAAGAGCGGTTCTGGTAGCTTTGGAGTCGGTGAGAAAAGACTTCTTCGAAGTCGTGGCAAATCGCAACCGACGCCAAAACGTCGAAGGCTCGCGTGTCCTGCTTCAGCAAGACCGCCCCTGCAAACCTGACGTTTGACATGCATGGAGCTCTGAAATGATCCTTCACACTCCCCAGACCATGCCTTGTAGCTCAATAGAGTGCGAGGTGATCATTGCTTAAGGGTGCATCGGTGGGGATCAATCCGCTTCGGAGCTTCGCAACATCCCAAAGATTTAAACGATGTCATCGTGGTGCCCATGCAGTGCATGCCTCTTCAACCACGAATTACGCACTTTGAGAAGCTGCACTCAATCGCAAACGGCCTGTCCCACCCACAGAAAGTTGCCGGAAAGTCGCACGATACGAAGATGCGGCAGAACCTGAGCCTGTGGCATGACACCACTGACCTGTCTTTTCGATTCCGCTGAGCACCGCTACTCGCGAAAAACGCCGCAGAAGTAAATCCACTAACTAGCGCAACGTAAGCCCTCGGAATTTTCACTTCCGATTAAAGCGACAACTCGTCGCATAAGAGACCGTTTTCCGCGATCTGCCGAAAACGGGGGCGCCCGCCAATGACTAGCCCTTGCGATGTCGAATTTTTGCGCGCATACGGCGCTTCTTGCGACCAATTTTTCGTCGACCTTTGCCCGTCTTCTTCGTACCCATGAGCCAATAATCTCCGGACTTCGAACTTGAGTGCCACTTCGGAAGGGGCGAAGAATAACAATCCCTGGCAATTCATTCAAATCACGATCGCTGCCGTTCTTTCGACAAAGAGAAACCCGCAACTTTGACATCTTCTAACCGGCAGCGAAATTAGGAGAATCAGCACGGCAAAGGATTGCGGGTTGACGCACACCTGAGTTGCCAACGTTTTTGCGACTTTCAGCCAGAATCGACAAGAAGTAGGTCGTCAAAAAGGCTTGAAAGAGGAAAGGCCAGCCTGAAAATGCCTGATTGCTGTCAGACAAACTCCGGCTGGCCTCGTCGTTCGAATCGCGATCACTAACAAAAAAGAAGTTATTCTTTAGTGAGGGTGCACGTCTGCGTGATGTTGTAACCCGCGCAAAAACGCATTAATCCCCAGGAAACGTTGGTGGCGGGAACTGACACTGTCGCAGTCGCCGTTGTAGCGGCATTGACAATAGTACAACTCGCGCCCGTTCCCAGACCAACGATGTTCATCTGTCGCAACCCCTCGGACTGCGCCTGAGCCACCGTCCCACCCGGTATGATGAGTTTGCGAGCGGCCTCGTACGAAGCATTCCCTGCGGTTTGACGAGCAAAATTCAGAGCTGTTAACTCCAATCCACCAAGGAACAGAAGGAAGATCAGAGGAGCAACGATCGCAAATTCAACAGTAAGTACTCCCCTGCGGCTAGTGCCCACGCGAGGAGAATGCTGAATCTTGTTTTCTACGTTATTCATGGTCATCTCTTAATATTTAGTCCAGCCAGCGTGATCAGTCTGTCAACACGATTGGAAGCTGTTTCGCCAGGTCACGAAACGCTTGCTGCAATTGAGCAGCATTCTGCGTCGCGTAATACTGACCTCCTGTGATCGCTGCGACTTGCGTCAACGTTGCCTGCGTCGATGTCATCATGCTCACACAGTGAACCGTAATCCCTGCGGCAGCCGCGTCCTGTGCAGCAAGCACCGGATCTCGTCCCGCATTCCACTGACCATCCGTTAACAGAATAATGACCTTGCTGGATAAAGCTCGACCATTCGCACCCATCAACACAGAGACAGCCCGATCAAGACCTGCCGAAAGCGTTGTGCCACCACCGATCGCACTGTTGGAACGAGTCGCAATAACGTTCTCAATCGCAGTTCGATTGGTCGACCAGACAAAAGAGCCCGCCGCCGGCAGGTTGTAATCTGTGTCCACAAGCGTGTAGCTCGTGTAGGGATGATAAGGAAGCGTCATGGCACTGCTCCAGGTGACAAGAGCTGTACGCGGCGGGTACTGAAACTGTCCGGCTTCATCAAGAAAGATGTTGACCGCACTTCTCATGATAGCCCACCGGCTGGCGGTGGTCTGTGGAGGCGAACAGTAGTTCCGATACATCGAGTTCGGATAAAAACCCGACGAGTACAGTAACGGATTTGGCGATGGGTACGACCAGTCATTTCCCGTCATATCGAACATCATCGAACCAGAACGGTCGATGCACAGGCAGACCTCAACTTCCTGCTGTCCTGCGGTTGCCTGAGCTGCAGTGGAAAACGGAGCATGTCCAAGTGCCGGAGCAAAGAACATATCCATGGCTGGTGTCACCCCACCGTTGCCAATTTTCGCGTTCACTCGAACTGAGTTGAACGGCGTGGCATTCGCAGTGAACGTCCAGGTTCCGTTCGTTTGCCCGGTGACTCGACCAAGCGTTACGTCATTCGTGGTAATTGCGTAGGTACGACCACCAACTTTGTTGAGCCCGGCATATTGAACTGCCGCAGCCTTGGCCTCATTCCCATCCTGGGTTCGGGCCAGTGCTTCTGCACCAGCCTTTGCCGCAGCATCGGTCGCCGTTCGCAGCTCTGTTCGAATCAGTTGCATGTAGGCAAAGTCGACGGTCATTGCCGCCACCAGCACAAAAGTAAATAACATCGCGGCAATCAACACATGGGCCGCTCCATGTCGCTGACGATCAGTGTAACGCTGAAATCGAAACGAACGTTTCATACCTAAACCCTTTCATCACAGCTCACATTCGACGGACTCACGCAGCCGCCGCGAACTTGTAAATTGCAAGTTTCACTACAGCCGAACCATCACCACAGTTGTGCTGAGTGTCTTCCCGGTCATGAACTGCATCGGACCATAAGACAGATTCGACGCGGGTGCTGACAAGGTCACTGCCACCTGAGTTCCACGTGCGGTTGCAGTCGTCACGGTTGGAGAAAACGTCAGCGTATATGTACTCACTTTGCGAACAGTCATGATCTCCTGGCAACGAGTTCGAGCCAACACTTCGTTCGTTCCAGGACGAGTGATCACCTTGGCGGCTTCGTATGCTGCCATGTTCATGGACTGCCGCAGGAATACAGCGTTTGCCATTTCCATCGCGCCAAAGACAAGCGTAATCAGCAATGGCAGAGAAACGGCCATCTCAAGAACCGCAGTGCCGCTTCGCCTCAAGACTCCACGCTTATTCATGTGCAGACAGGAAACTTCGCTTTGCAGAGTTGTATTGATCTTTTTCACTGGAAAAACTCTGACTGGAGTCAGGAAACCAGAAACCACCATGTGATCTGTAGGTCGAAATCCGCCCTACCATGACAAGTTCCTGCCGTAACAATCAGAGAAATCACTCCAGCCGTACGAACATGAGGGATATCAACAGCGTGAGGATCATTCAGAACTCAACGACGTGTTGATCTCCGGCATCACCCCTCACAAAAACAAGTCGATTTGAATGCTTTTTGCATCTCAACCTTACGGAAACCTGACCACAGTACGAAAAAAAAGCCTGCCCCGGAGAAGGACAGGCTCTTGAATCAGGATCTGGTTAAGCAGGATCGATGTCACCACCGCCTGAGCATCCAAAAACACCGACAATTTGCTTCGTCAACTATTCCTCTTCCTTCGCCCACAAATGCGATGTCAACGCATCTGGCGCTGAAACAATTTCTTCTGATCGGAAATAGGTTGCGATCTCTTTCGAGGCTGCATCGGGACCATCGCTGCCATGGATCAGATTCATCTGGCGACTTGCTCCCAGATCACCACGGATCGTTCCCGGTGCTGACTCACGCGCATTCGTCTTACCCATGAGCGTTCTCATGACAGTAATGGCTTCCGGACCTTCAACAACCATCGCCACAACCGGGCCTGACGTAATGAAGGCTTCCAGTTCCTTGTAAAAAGACTTGGCGACATGCTCGGCATAGTGCTGCTTGCTCAGTTCTGGAGTGACCTGCAACATCTTCATCCCGACGATGCTCAGACCCTTGTCTTCAATTCGCGAAACAATCCGTCCAATCAGACGTCGCTGCACACCGTCTGGCTTCACAAGTATCAGAGTTCGCTCAATCGCCATTTCAAGAACCTTTAAGATCAAATAAGTGGGTTAACAAATCGACTGCACCACGCAGATTTTCAGCAGCAGCCACGAAAAAATCGGTACAGGCCCCGAAACATCAGGCAGGAGTACCCTGCATCATTTCAAGAAACTCAGTGAACAGGTAGTGACTATCATGAGGTCCAGCGGCCGCTTCCGGATGATACTGAACACCAAAAGCCTGATGGAGCTTATGGCGAATCCCCTCAACTGTCTGATCGTTGAGATTCACGTGGGTTACTTCCACATCGTCCGGCAGAGTGGCTGCATCGACCGCAAAGCCGTGGTTCTGTGATGTAATTTCCACTTTTCCGGTTCGACGGTTCAGCACCGGCTGATTGGCTCCGCGATGCCCAAACCGAAGCTTGTACGTCTTGCCTCCGAAGGCCAGACCCAACAACTGCAGCCCAAGGCAGATCCCGAATACAGGCTTCTTACCAAGCAGTCCCTGAATAGTTTCAATCGCGTAAGTCAATGGCTCCGGATCTCCCGGACCATTCGACAAAAACACTCCATCCGGATTAAGGGCCAGAATCTGCTCGGCCGTTGCCGTTCCCGGCACCACGGTCACTCGACATCCTGCGTCGCGAAGATAACGAGCAATGTTCCACTTCATTCCGTAATCAATCGCGACGACGTGCGGACCATCCGTTCGCTCAGCACCAGACACAAAGTCCGACGGCCTGCCCAGCTCACTGAGTGGTGCATCCCAACCACATGACTCCTGAGGCATTACCTCCTGAACAAGGTCGCGACCCACCAGGGCAGGAGCCTCCTGAACCTTTTTCAACAAAGAAGCATCATCCAGATCCACGGTGGACAACACACCTTTCATGGCACCCTGTGTGCGAATCTGACGAACCAATGATCGTGTATCAATGCCCTGAATCCCGACGATCCCGTTTCGCTTGAGATAGCTATCCAATGATTCCGAGGATCGATAGTTACTGGGAATCTCGCATAACTCTTTGACGATAAAACCTTTAAGGAACAGACCCCTGCTTTCAACATCCTCCTGATTGACTCCATAGTTTCCAATCAGTGGATAGGTCATCGTGACAATCTGACCGTTGTACGAGGGATCTGTCAAAATCTCCTGATACCCAGTCATACTTGTATTGAACACAACTTCCCCGTGCACTTCGCCGTCTGCACCAAAGGCTGTTCCGGTATAGATTTTCCCGTTCGCCAGTACCAGCTTTGCAGGACGACTTGCCATGCCAAAATTCTCCCAGGGTCCGCGCGTAGAACGACCGCAGTTGAAAAACACCTTTGTTTGTGAAATCTACCAAGCGATCGGAGGAGCTTAAAGCTGTCGACCGGCTGGACCCTGAGTTTCGCAAATTTCGTAGTACCGTTATTCTTCCACCTCAGACAACTGAGAGACTCGAATTCAGGTCCGCTACAGACCCGCAGTGCCCTGCAGGCCCCTGGAAATTCCTGCCTGATCTGTCGTGAATGACTCGGGCAATCCCGTCGCCAGCAAAAGAACATGACCGTACCCGTCGTAACCAGATTCGCTCCCAGCCCGACAGGCCTGCTCCACACTGGCCACGCATTTTCAGCCTTATTCACCTATGAATCCGCCCGAAGATCTGAAGGACCGTTTATCCTCAGGATCGAGGATCTCGATTTCACTCGATGTCGGCCGGAATTCGAAACCGCCATTGAAGAGGACCTGGGCTGGCTGGGGATCACATGGGAACTCCCAGTCCGTCGACAGTCAGATCACCTGTCAGATTTCGCAGCAGCGGCTGATTCCCTGCAACAACAAGGTTTGCTCTATCCCTGCTTCTGCACTCGAAAAGACATCCAGCAGGAAATCAACGCCGCCGGAGGCGCGCCACACGGTCCCGATGGCCCCGTTTATCCCGGTACTTGTAAACACCTTTCCCCCGCAGAACGTGACGACCGCATCGCCGCAGGACAGTCATTTGCTCTCAGGCTGAATCTTGAAAAAGCGATCAGGATCACAGGCTCTGACCTGCCATGGCGAGATCTCGCCAAAGGCTGGCAGACGGCGAGGCCGGAGATCTTCGGGGATATCGTTCTGATCCGAAAAGATATTGGATCGAGCTACCATCTGGCGGTCGTTCATGATGATGCGCTTCAAGGTGTTACTCGTGTGACACGCGGAATGGACCTCTTCAGTGCGACTCACATCCAAAGAGTTCTGCAGTCACTACTGGTCCTGCCGACTCCCGAATACCATCATCATCAACTCATCTGCGATAACAATGGGAAACGTCTCGCCAAACGGGACAATGCTGAAAGCCTGCGATCGATACGAGATCGTGGAATCACGGCCCAAGAGCTTCGTGCGAAGCTCTTCGCAGACATGCCGTACAAGTGACAATACTGCTGGACAGCCTCAGTCACAGCAAAGGCTCAGTCAATTCATAGCCTGAGAAAAATTCGGCCGCAATACAGTTAGTACAGAAAAAGCCATTTGGCCCCCATACTTCCCGCTTCGAGCAGAACATCGCTTCCGCTACCACTCAACCGCGCGACGCCACTTAAGAAGAACACTGGAGTTCGCGTAACGGACGGACTGCTCATTTTTCACTCGGTACTCTCAGAATCTCAACCACATCACTCAGGCAGATGTGAATCATAAAATTCTATCGAGGCAAAGCTACTTCGGCTCTTTCAGGTCCTGACCCGGATCAGCCGCTTCCGACTCATGAGCTTGCGGAACAGGCGCCGAAATAGATATGGCTTCAGCACTTCCTGCTTCCGCCCGTTCAGGCAACAACGGTCTGTAGCGGTAGTAGACTTCCAGAGTCAGCGTCGCAAGACAAGTCGTCAATAATCTTCCACCGGCTCTGCTGTAGTCGTCACGATCACGCGGCGCCCAACTGCCTTTTTCGTCGCCCTCGACTCCCTGCCAGGCGATCAAGTCATCTCGCAATCGCCCGTTCCAGCGATCCCACTCGGCTCCACCCCAGTTCTTCATGACTTGCGTGGCAAAATAGTTGTAATAGAGATTGCTGTAAGGGCCACGCTTGTCAATTAGCGCAACGCCTGCGCGAAGGTCGTTGTCATCACGATTCTTCCCGAGATACATACGGCTCAGTAAAGCCATGGAAGTCACCGAGATCGCATAGGACTTCTTCTCGATCTCGTATCCGTATCGCCCTTCTCCATCGACAGCGACACTGTCAAGGTAATAAGTCACGCCTTTCCATGTCACGTCCGGTACTTTAATGCCAGCCTTCTCTCCAGCCTTTAATGCCATCAACTGAATTGCCGTAGCAGATGTCGATCCCGGCTGCTGTGGATTGTACCGCCAGCCTCCTCCGCGAGGATCCTGCGAATTGACCAGAAACGTCACCGCACCTTCCGCATAAGGCTTCAGCTTGCGATCTTTGGTCATTCCGTAGGCTTCGCACAAAGCCAGAGTCGCAGCCCCATGAACGTAGTAAGCGTAATTGGGGTCTTCATCGTCATCGGCTTTGTTGATAACCCCTCGAAGGTCATATCCCGCTGGTGCAGTCACGCCAATGGATGTCAAAAACTCCAGACCTGCCAACACCGACTTACGATATTGCCCGTCTTTGTGCGTCTGTCCGGCCGCAAGAAAGGGCAACAATGCGTAGGCTGTTCCGCCTATCGGATTATTAACTGTCCCAGGATTTCGACAGGGACCCACATCAATAAAGTCCCATGTGCCGTTTGCTCGCTGTCTCGCCGCAAGCCACTCCAGAGCATGCCCCACCGCAGATTCGCTTGCAGCAGAACCGCCGTATTTCTCCACCATCAGCTTCCGGCCTGCATCACTGCGATGATCAACGGCCGACGTAGTTGCTCCCTCGGCAATACTCGTCCCCGCAGCGATTGTTCCATCGGGCGTCTCCGGCAACTCTGTTTCAGCCATCTCCGTTTCAGCGACAGGCATTGGCTCCGGCATTGGCTCTGGCATTGGCTCTGGTTCCGGCTCTGGCTCCTCCACCATTTCTTCCGGAGGCTCTTCGATGGGCTGCTCAAGCTGTTTTCCCACTTCTTCAGCAGGCGGCTCGATCGGAAACGATTCTTCGACAGGCTCAATCGTCTCAGAGAACCCGGCCACCAGCGGAGGCAGAGTCACTTCTTCCACGATCTCCAGCCTTGCCAGTGTCAATAGAAACATCACCAGCCCTGTCAATACAGTACTGATGGCCGCTGGCCGACGACTCCGTTTCAGTTCAAGTTTCACTTCCTCGGTCGTGGTTCGCAGCTTTGGCTTCAAATCGGATTTTCGGGCTCTGACTCGGACTCGCTCAGCCTGCTCCAAAGTGACCAATCTAGCCCGCTCAATAATCTTTCGCAGCGATATTCGAGCACGTCGCTTCTTCGGAACACTCTTCCTCCCGGTCGGTGATTGCGATCCATCACCAGCGTTACGGCTTATCGCAGCAGGATCTTCTTCACTCTCTTCAGGGACGTTCGAAATTTGACTGGTCTGCGAAGGTGCTTCAACAATCGCCCCGGCAGCCGCAAGTCTCGCTGGCGGAGAGAAGAAGAGCGGCTTTTCACTCGGCTCTCCAGAATGGGCGTCAGCGACTGAACTCGCATCCACTGGGGAAACCGCAGTGCTCACAGAAACCGCAGTGGTTGCCGAAGAGAAATGAGGACCAGCGCTAACGGCATCGCCACGCCCAGCATTTTGTGTCCAAACGATCTGCTGCTGAACGCCAATCGGTCCGGCTGGCGCACCAGTCGCGGCCTCTCGTTCAAGTTGCTGAGCAGACAAAGTGACCGCAGACGGATTTCCTATGGCCTGCTCTGCCAGCGCAGAGAACTTTTGTGCAAGCGTCAAGTATTGCTGTGAGAGCGATGCATGATGAACAGAAGCAGCGACAGCCTCTTCCGTTCGAACTCGCAAAGCCGCAGCAAATTGCTCCGGAGTCTGACTCTTCGGCGGGTTGCTCATAAAGCACCGACAAACTTAACGGCGGCAGGACGTGACACACTACCACGGAAGCCACAGAGGCACACGGGTAGTAGTCAATCTACAACACTACTCACCCATACACAAATACACCCCC
>CAMAXD010000002.1 GCA_945861975.1 Candidatus Kuenenia stuttgartensis
GAGCGTTGTATGCAACCCGATTCGATGAGCCATTGCAATCACAGGCTGCTCGACGTCCATGGAACAGATCACCAGCCATTCCCGGTGCAGTGACCAGCACGAGTGTGGCCACCGTCAAGAAAACACGAATTCCCAGACTGTTCTTCATACCGTTAATGTCTCCCCAAAATAGTGTCCTGTCAGAGAGGATTTTGATCCGTGGAGAATGACAGTGGTGACCACGGCAATCTGA
Organism: Candidatus Kuenenia stuttgartensis; assembly: GCA_945861975.1. Taxonomy (GTDB): domain Bacteria; phylum Planctomycetota; class Planctomycetia; order Planctomycetales; family Planctomycetaceae; genus SXXK01. The sequence goes on from CAMAXD010000002.1 coordinate 233, forward strand.
TCTACCCGCTGTTTTCACTCTATGCGCGAAACAAAGCCTGCTGGAACACAGGAAGTAAAGATTTGACGGTCGGAACGTTCGAGATGCGCATACAACGCTGACCTGAACGGCACACCGGTTTCTTCAGTTTTGGAAGAAAATGATTCCCGGTGATCGTCCGATGTATGAAGTGATACGACATTGACCGTAAGTTCCACGGAGCTGGCGCAACGGCAAGTTTATTACTGTGTATTCGACTCTAGGAGGGATTCAATGCGTCGATCACTCGTCTTTGCCTTTGCCGTCACCCTTTTCAGTGCTGTTTCGGCGCAGGCTCAGGTTGGCATGCCGGGAATTCAATACTCCAATACAGTTGCCGGTGGTGATGGAGTGCAGCTTTATCCCTATGACCAACAGGATCCATGGATCCACGGTTACTTTCAGCGTTATCCAGCCTACGGCGGATTCTCAAGCTTTCGCCCCTACAACTACCGGCACGTTTTCTCACAGACTCAGATCGCGCAAGGCTGGGGTGCCGCACACGGAATGCCGTACTCGCAGCAGTTCTGGAACAAGTATCGAACCAGTTACCTCGACCAGAATCTGCACTCTGAACTGGCCCCGCTGCCTTACTCTTCAGCCCCTGAATCACAGCCTCAGCCACTGATTCCGCGTCCCGGAATGTCTGTCTACCAGGCCAGTACTGTGCGACCGATCGGCTACGAATCCATTGCCAATCAGGCAGGAGATCAGGCACCGAGCCGCCCAGCGACGCAGGATCCACGTCCGGTCCATGTGTTTCCAAATCGCTAGGCGAATGATTTGGATCGTCTCCCCCATCTGAAACGCTCCACGTTGAACGTGATTCCGTATGGAGCGTTTCACTTTCTGCAGAGGTACACAGAACGATCCCATTGTTGAATCTGCTGACAACGGATTCTGCGGGGATCAACTCGCCGATGGTTTTCTTCTGACGGACCAAACGTAGCTTCGCAGGCAATCACACGTTCGATCCGCTATCATGCTGGTCGTCCCCGGCCCTCGGGTTCTCCTGAACTTATTCATCTCAGGTCGATCGTGTGTCTCGTCAGAAACTCCAGAAGAACACCATTATCGGATTCGTCGTAAGCCTTCTGCTTTCAATCGTGAAGCTGGCAGCCGGTATTTTCGGAAGATCCAGTGCGCTGGTCGCGGATGCTGTTGAATCGTTTGCAGATACGCTCGGATCCATGCTGGTCTGGCAAGCTCTGCGAGTCGCGTCAAAGCCTGCAGATGAAGATCATCCATACGGCTATGGAAAAGCAGAAGCCCTTGCATCGCTGGGCGTTGGGGCATTGCTGGTCGTAGCGGCCTTCTACATCGTCGTGAAAGCCTTTCACGAGATAGTCATCCCCCATCAGCCTCCCGAGCCGTGGACGCTGATTGTGCTGATCATCATCATCGCGGTCAAAGAATTGCTGTTCCGTGTCGTGATGAAAGGTGCGAATGAGTATGAGTCTGACGCTGCCAGGGCCGACGCCTGGCACCATCGCTCCGATGCCATCACGTCATCCGCAGCTCTGATGGGAGTCAGCATCGCCGTTTGGGGACCTCAACTCACTGGCATCAATGGTCTTGTCATGGCAGATGAGGCGGCGGCAATTCTGGCCAGTGGCGTGATCCTTATCACGGCCCGCCATCTGATCCGGCCCGCGTTAAGTGAACTTCTGGATGCCACCTCTCATGAACTGGCAGCAAAGGTGATAGCGATCGCTGAAAAAGTTGATGGAGTTCGATTCATCGAAAAGGTGCTTGTGCGAAAAAGTGGAGCCGGGTTTCACCTCGATATGCATGTCCAGGTCGATCCGGATCTAAGTATTCGTGACGCGCATTCTCTGGGTGGAAAAGTGAAAGCAACTCTCAGGAAAGAGTTGCCGGGACTTGTGACAGCATTGATTCACGTCGAACCGTTCGAACAGGCCCATTCCGGGGATCATTCGCACCGTGTCCCAAATGTTTCTTCGAGCGACAAATAGGCAGTGTGATCTCTGCCGTTAACTCTGGCCAATTCAGGTTTGTGCAAGATTGATTCAGACGCCATTTTGTTGCCATACCGCGTCCATTTCATCAGCCACCGCTTCATACGTAACGATTGAATCATGCACATTCCAGACATCATCAGGCTTCAGGTACAGCCGACGCCGATCGAGCCCCAAATCCATTGTTTGTGCATTCTGATCCTGCATCTCTGCAGAAACAAGCAGATACTGCTGTGATCGCAGAGCGGACCAGCCATCGCCTACCAGACGCAGCAGCCGATCGCTTTCGTAGTCGAATTCTTTGAGCATGGGCCGCAAACTCTGAGGCCCGACAGCGAGAGTGGCAGCATCCTTCGATTCAGCATCTTTATCACCAGAAACCGGCGCATCTGTCTGTACCCGCGAACTTTCACCTACAGGTTCGCCTTTCAAATAATCAGCCAGAGTTGGCAGAAGATCAAAGCTCCCGGCCAGCTTTTGTAGGCGTCTGGCATGCCCCTTTCCGTCGTCAATCCAGAGCGGAACATGAATCAGACTTTCCTCACAACCACCGATAAATGGCGGAGCGACGGTTCGTGCTGGACCGCGCAGAGAAGAAACAATCAAAATCGGATGTTCAGCGAGATCGCCAAAAAAACGGTGGCGTAACTTTGCGATTTCTCCTGCGATCAACTCGGACCACGACGAGTCTTCTTTCGAGCTGCCGTTGCGAACATCAATCCATAGTAGATCGGCGTCCCGAAGTCTCGAGTCAGCCACCATGCGTTCTGACAGCGGCTCTCCTTGCTCCGAAGGAGACTTCAGAGAAATATGAATTGTGTTCGCACCGTGTTCGAATCCCTTCAGCAGGGGTGGATGGGCATCAATATCCGCCCACGGATCCGTTTTGCCAAGAACAATGTTGACCATAAGAAAACCATGCTGCGTCAGCAATTGCTGAAAGGTCCGCACGGTTTCTTCTCCACCCAGCACATCAGCGGTCGTGGCGCCGCTGCGAGCATCCTGAATCAGATATTGCTCGAAGAACGCAGATCTCATATCGAGATCATCAAAGGCTGTGTATGCCTTCTGTGATGTCACCTCCGCCTTTGCGACTGCCAAACCATGAACGCCGGCAGCGAGCTTGTTTTCTTCCGCCCCATCAGTGACTGCGGGCGAATCTTCGCGAACAAATTCACGAGCACGCTCGAGCGGCAGGCTCTCGTACATCAACACCCATACGGATCGACGATGCAAGCCCGGTTGTCTATTGAGCACTCAAGGATTCCATATCAAGAACCAGGAAACAGATCGAGTAAAGCTATCAGAGCTGCCCGATCAAAAACTGCCATAGAACGACTCTTGTCAGTTTTCCAACATGGTGTGCAATTGAATCAGAGCCGGAATGAACGCATCAATTGTCTGCTCGACGGGCTCTTTTTCCTCAGTCTCACAACGGTTGAGGGCAGGTCGCAACTGCTGCCAATCTGTAATGATCTCATCGCATTTGAGAACAAGTGTTCCCTGATCGCGGCCGGTATTGATCAACTGTGTCAGTTCACGACATCGTTCTGAAAGCCGTTGAATCTGAGTACCCAGAGCCACATCCTGCTGCCCTGATCGATTTAGCCATCGTCGGATAATTAACTGAAGATGATCGGCCATACCCTCCAGCGTCGCGGCCTGTCGTGAGAGGACTCTTCGATCAAACGTAACGGTGACTCCGATCGCATCCTGTAACAGATCAATCGACTGACTGACTCCTTCGACCCTGCGCCGAATCTCCGGCGTTCGAATTGTCACGAGGTAAAACTCGAACAACTCCCAGCGTTCCTGAAGATAAAGCCATGCTTCCCCAACCGCAGGTAGCGATTCTTTTCGAGTCACGATATCCGTCAGGTTCTGAGCCGTACCGAATAACTCATCTGCAGCAGCCGGCAACGATCTGTTATCGGTCAGAGACAGCATCTGTTCCAGTGTGATCGATCGATACAATTCTGTCAGTTCACGTTCCAGTGTCTCTGCCATTTTTTGAACCATCGCCTGATCAAAACTGAATTCCAGTCGCAACAACTGATGGATGGTTCTGTGTGTTTCCTGAATTCTGGCCGCTGTTCGACTGACTGTGCGTGCGGGGTATTGATCCAGTTCCGGTCGCAGCACCTGCCAGGCCTGAAACAGATTTCGATATTCGGCAACAACAGCCTGAAACTGCCCACCACCAGCAGCGAGATTGGCAAACAACGTCGCCTGATCCTGAAGCTTCCGAAGTCTGCCCAGAAGTCGACTCCGGTCCGGGGACAACGAACCGTTGTAGTTCACTTCATCCGTCAGCGTTCTTATGTCTGCTGACAGAACATCCGCAGCTCGAACAAGTTCACGCATATTGAACTGGTCTCGGATGCCCAGAATCTGACAGGCTTGCGCATCCAACTGACTGATTCGCTCGGCGGTCTGTCGCAATGTCACCGAACTGCTTCGTGTTGTGCCGATCTGATGAGCAAGTGGCTTCCAGGCTTGGTCAATATTCTGAATCACGAGCTGCATCGCCAGATGATTGTTCTCGCGGTCGGCTCGCTGCTGACCGGCCCGGACGATTCCCTGAAATTGAATCATATCAGCCGTGAGACGTCGCAAATCCGGGTTTCGGCGTCCTTCTTCCGACACAACCGCTGACAAAGCGTTTGTGTCCTGACTCATGGAGGCCAGTATTCTGCGAATCTGAATCATCTCAGGTGTTGCCTGAGTGGGCCGAGGGATCTCTCCGATGACCGGCGGAACGGGCCTTCCCGGACCAAAAGTCTCTCTTCCCTGACGTTCAAGCTGAGACTCAATCAAAGCCCTCAACAACTCTTTGGCAATCTCCTTGCCTGCTTCATTCCTTTGGGCCATCGCCGGCGTTCGACAATAGGCCATGATGACGAATATCAGAATCAATGACCGCCGCCAGATCGCTCGACCTCCGCATTGATCGAAGACCTGCAGGCCGTTTCGCATCTTCATAAATCACTCCCTTTGAAGAGCGGCAAGAATCCCTCTTCGACTGCATATCATCAGTATTAGTTGCCAGCGCAATTGACGCTGGGGTTTCAGATTTGGATAGTCGTACCTACAGAGAAACGGACGGCGATAAGAATCATCGACAGTAAAATAGTCATCGACGGATGGCATCCTTTCCGGCTTCATCTGTTCCGCACATCTCACAATTCAGTTCCGTGTCGATTTGGGAATGATAACGCCAGCGGGCCGTTTTCGGCAGCGAACCGCCTGGTCGCCCAAAAACAAAGACGGTGATCATTTTCGATTCCAGCACTCGATCAAACACTTTGTGCAGGGTAGAGGAGTCGGGTCCGCATTCTGCTTTTGAAGTAATTGGTTATGATGCGGTTGCAACAGCGCGACATGTGGCTGTGCATAAAATGAAATTCAATCTCACGAAGGCAGAGCCCGTGTTTCTGAGATTCCTGTTGTTACTGGCAATCATCCCGTTGGCTGAACTCTGGCTGCTCATTGAAATCACGAAGAGAACCAGCCTTGGTTGGACTATCGCGCTTGTGCTGTTCACCGGGATGTTGGGGGTAAGTCTCGTACGGTGGCAGGGCATGAAAGCTCTTCGCGAAATCCAACAGCAGGTTGCTTCCGGTCAGTCACCATCCTTGTCGATCATCGCCGGTGTTTTGATTCTGCTTGCAGGAGCATTGCTTCTGACCCCCGGAATCATCACGGATACGGCAGGGTTTCTCTTATTGATTCCTCAACTGCGAATGGCACTGGCGCGTTTCGTTCAGAAACGGTTGATCAGCACTGCGGTCAGCGGCATGAAAGGTTCGGTCTGGGTCAGTTCGTTTTCGACGGGTTTCCCTAACTCGAATTCGGCCGACTCCGTCGACTTATCAGAACGCCCGAGCGTGCAGGTTATTGACCCGAATCAGCCAAAGCTCAGACACTGACCAATGGTATCGGCCACCTGCGCCTGCCGCACGACTCTGAATAATCGAACGCGAGATCGCTCGAACGGCATTCATGGGTTCAGGAGAATCCTGAGTTCACATCGCCATCAGACAAGTTCTCGAATGACTTCGCCCTGATCAAGAAGGTGCTGTGGCCGACCCTGAGGATCCATGATCGCCGTACGATGCGCCTCAATTCCGAGATGGTGATAAATCGTTGCAAAGACATCTTTGTATGTAACGGGGCGAGAGACGACATCGCTTCCCGTTCGATCCGTGGCCCCGATAATCTGTCCACCCTTCAAACCGCCTCCTACCAGCAGAGCAGGGCCCACCTGAGGCCAGTGATCTCGGCCACCGTTCTTTGGATTGATTCTCGGTGTACGACCAAACTCGCCCCAGACAACGATCAACGTGTCGTCCAACTGACCTCGCTCTTCCAGATCCAGGATCAGCGTGGCAAGTCCATGATCCACAATCGGCAGGACGTGACGCATTCGAGGAAAGTTATCGCTATGAGTATCAAAGTCACTGATTGAAAGGCTTACGCATCTGACACCGGCATCCAGCAGTCGTCGCGCGAGGAGAAACTTTTGAGTGGCCCCGGGATCTTCTGATGTCGTATTCGGTCGACCTCCGGTAGCAGTCAGAATATAGCGATTCAGCACGTGCGGATCTTCCCTGGTGAAATCAAGTGCATCTGACAATGCTCCTGATGTCAGGATGCCGACAGCCTGCTCCGTAAATCGATCCATGGCCAGCATCATTCCTGCAGAATCAACGTCACGCCGGAACGTATCAAATTGCGATAGCAGTCCGGTTCGATCTGTCAGTCGATCCAGACTAATTGTCCCGTCGAGTTTCAGACTGACAGCATGGTTCGATCCCAGGCGGGCCAACTCATTCTTCATTCCCGGCTCAAGTTCTCTCGCAAACAAGTGAGAGATATCAGGTCGAAACGCCTGGTAGGCTGGTCCCAGAAATCCTGGCCTCGCGCTGTTTCGAACAAGCGCACGTCCCTGCATCAGATCTACAAAGACGGGAGATTCATCTTTAGGAGATCCCTGAAGCCTGGAGACAACGGACCCAAGGGCCGGGCGGCCCCCAAGTGACTCCAGATTCTTTGCTTCGAATCCGGACTGACACTGGAAGGCATCATGAGCACCCGCAGACCCGACCAGAGATCGAACAAACGCGATCCGATCGGCGATCGATGCGAGTTTTGGAAGCAACTCACAGATATTGATCCCCGGAACCGATGTTGCGATCGGGGCAAACTCGCCACGAATCTCCACGGGGGCTTCGGGCTTCAGGTCGATCGTATCAAGCTGCGGCGGGCCGCCATCCAGATGCACAAACACAACGCGTTTTTGCGTCGCGTTCCGTCCGGCTGTCACTTCTGCCTTCAGGAATCCGGTCAGCGACGCGACAGCTCCCGCGAAAATACCTGTGCGCAAAACATCACGTCGTTGGAGCCTGCCGGACGGCTGTCGGTTTGTCTCATGCTTCTGTTTCATATTCGGATCACTCCTGAATAAACCGAATCGGCATTGGAGGATGGAACTCTACATCCTCGCAGCGAAAGAGTCACGACGAACCTTCATGGAGCCCTGATTGCAAACTTCTGATCATCAAAGAACGAACAGTTCAATAGAGAGAGGCCTGATTCCCCACGACTAATTGCACCACTGGCCCCACTACTCATCAAGCCATTTGCTGTCTGGTGCCGCATTTGTGATCAGGTACCGGTATTTGCCCTGAAAAGGGTGCTCGCGATCGATTGCAAAATCATCATCGACGCACGGCGAAAATACAAAGTACGTTTTGTGGGATGGATTCGTGCGGCCGGCGGTGCCCGAAAATTGTCGCGAGGACAAAGCACGGCAATTGTCACGGCGCGTCCATTCATCTGTCCCGTCAGAGTGACCTGGCACGCGTGCTCATGATTGCCTTTGATTCGATCGGAACTGTGATCATTCCGGAACTCAATTGGCTCACGCATGGCGGTTGGACTTGATTGATCACCGGACTTCTTCGCATCACCGTCTTTCCTGGTGAGCCAGGCAACGGGGCCTTTCCCCGCCTGGTCGTTGTGGCCAAACTGAATCAGAAGATAATCCGGTTTCGCATCAAGACACTTTGGCCAGCGTCCTTCAGTACGATCACTTCGTGAGCTGCGGCCGCTGGCGGCCAGATTAATGCACTCCACATTCTCGCTGCATAGCTCGGCAAATCCTTTGCCCCAACCCGCCTCGTCAGTCACCGTGGAATCGCCGGCCAGTACAAATCGAATTGTTTCGGAGTTAGGATGCTCCTGAGCCAGGGTCTCTGTTGAATAGAAAACGGACCAGATGCCTGTCAACAGGGTAAACAGCTGCATAAATCGGTTCGACTTTTTCATGGATCACTTAAGGAAGCTCAGGGCAAATACATGCGATCAATTGTCGTAATGGTCATGCTGTTGACGAGTACAGTCGCCGCTCAGGATTCGGTTTACAAGAATTCTCTGCCTGCAGATCCTCCGTATTATCGGGTCCGCTATGAGGCATCAACCGTTGAGGGCGAACTGATTTATCCGGCCAGCTACACGGTTTGGATACCGCCAGCCGTCAAAGTTCTGCGAGGCGTCATTGTCCATCAGCACGGATGCGGAGAAGGTTCGTGCAAATCAGGCCTGACTGGCGCCTACGATCTCCATTGGCAGGCACTGGCAAGGAAACATGATTGTGCATTGTTGGCTCCCGTCATTGAACAACCAGAGAAAGCCGATTGTCAGAAGTGGTGCGATCCACGAAACGGGTCGGACGCGGTCTTCCAGCGATCACTGGTAGACCTCGGAAAACTTTCGGGGCATCCAGAGATGGCAACTGTGCCATGGGCGATCTGGGGCCATAGTGGAGGTGGTCACTGGGCAGGCGGGATGGTTCTGCTGTATCCTGACCGAGTTGCAGCGGCCTGGCTTCGTTCGGGAGTGCCACCACTGACCGCTGCAGAAGGCAAACCGAAACCCTACGAGATTCCGGATGCGGCCTGTAAAGTTCCCATGATGTGCAACATTGGGACTCTGGAAGGTGTCACGGATAAAGAGGGACGATTCTCTGGTGTCTGGCCAGGCGTTGAAGTGTTCTCGAAAAAACTTCGGTCTCGAAATGCATTGCTGGGGATCTCTATTGATCCCATCTCCAGCCATGATTGCGGGAATCAACGATATCTGGCCATGCCCTGGTTTGATGCCTGCCTGACTGCTCGACTCTCAAGAACCAACAGTTCAGAACTTAATCAACTGTCCACGACGGAAGGCTGGCTCGCACAGCTAAATCCCGGAGGCAAAGAGATTGATAGGCCGGTAAAGGCGAAAGAATTTACAGGTGAGCTGGAGACCTCCGTCTGGCTTCCCAGTGAAGCTGTTTCGATTGCGTGGGCACAATATTCAGAGGACACAGCGGTGCTCGATCCAACACCACCTCCCGCCCCTGAGGCTTTGGTCGTGAGCGGTGCAGAATTAAATTGGACAGCGACGGCAGATCTTGAAAGTGGTCTCGCGGGTTTCATCGTCGAACGCGACGGTGAGCTTCTGGCCAGTCTTCCTGAGCAACCCACGAATCCTTTTGGCCGCCCCATTTTCCAGAACCTTTCCTATAGCGACACGCCTTCTCAGCCCCTTATGGAGATGAAGTACACGGACGTAAGCCAGGTTCCCGGAAAGGTCCACCGATATCGAGTTTTCTCTATCAACTCTATGGGGGCCAAGTCCGAGAAAGCAGCCGAGTAACCTTTGAATCAAAGGTTGGCGGCAATAATGAGTCCGGCGTTGCTTCGCTGGAGGAGACCCGCCCTGAGAAAGGGGCTCAATAACCGCTCTGGCCTTAATTTAGGCGTCGGACTAGACTCCAATCGAAAAGCGGCAAAAAATGCCGTTGGATTTCAGTTGCCTGTTCAAACACAGACGCAAGTTCGACAGGGAGGTCGGCGTGTTTCTGGTCCGCACCATTCGTAGACGGCTGGTTTCGCTGTTCGCCGTTGCGCTGATGCTGATGACCGGAATGGCTGTGATTGGGATTTATGGACTGGTCTGGCATCAGGAAGCCGTCGACGATCTTGATTTTCTGCTGCATCGAAGCCCGAACCAGGAGCACCTGAGCCGATCCATCAGTCGCATCACTGAAGTCCTGCACAATTCTTTGGATCTCCGCAAAGAGCAGGCGATCAGCGAACTGAAACATGTGTACCTTGAACAGGTGCAGGACGCCGAAACAGAACTGTTCGATTTTCGCCGCCGCATCGAAGCGCTGCCGTTGACGGCTGAATTAACGATACGTCAACGAGATCAGGTACTCTTCCGACTGGATAAGATCTACTCAGAGATTCATATGCTGCGGCAATTGTCGCGTCACCTTGTGCCGATCTCCGGAGCAACGAGTGCGGAGATGGATCTGCTGCGATTCGATGTGGGAGGCGCAGTTGCAAGAGCACAAAAAGGACTGGAAACACTTCCCGCCTACCAGACAAAGAACTGGGTTGTGCTTTCGTTGGAGAAGGAACGACGACGATCTGCCCGAATGCTGCAGATCTTGTCCTGGGGGATTGTTGCCGTTGGGGTGACCTTCGTCGGGATTCTGACATGCAGCTTTCGCTGGATTTCCATGCCGCTCCGGAAGATTGCTCAGGGATGCACCCGAATAGCCAATGGCGACATTGCCCACAGGCTGCCTCCGGTTTCACGCTGGCAGGACGAATTTGCAGATCTGGTGGCTGGAGTGAACTGTGTGGCTGACCGCTTTCAGCAGGCGGAAGAAGAGCTTCTGCACAAAGTCAAAGAACGCAGCGAACAACTGGTTAGATCACAGAAACTGGCGAACGTGGGTTTCCTGGCTGCAGGAGTTGCGCATGAGATCAACAATCCGCTGAGTGCCATTTCAATGGCGGCGGAGTCCATGGAGTTTCGACTTTATGATCTCATCGGACTTCAGTCACAGGAAGCTCGAGAGATCATGGACCGCGTTGCGATGATTCGTCGCGAGTCACGACGCTGCGGGGATATCACCGCAAGGCTGCTCGATTTTTCGCGAGGAGAGAAAGCAGGCAGACTGCCTTCTGATATCGCCGAACTGGTGCGTGAAGTTCTTGTCATGGTTCACCACCTGGGACAGTTCCAGGACCGACAGATTGAATTTGATTGTGAGCAGTCTGTCATTGCCGATGTTAATTCCGCGCAGGTGAAGCAGGTGATTCTGAATCTAGTGGCCAATGCCCTGCAGGCAACGAAACCCGGGGGAACGGTCCGAATCAAGTTGCAGGAAATGGTCGACAGCCTTGTCCTTGCAATTTCAGATGATGGCTGTGGAATGGATCAGGAAACCTTGCAGCACGTGTTCGATCCATTCTTCACGACCCGGGAAACAGGACAGGGGACCGGGCTGGGATTAAGCATCACTCACCGGATCATTGAAGATCACGGTGGAACGGTCACTCCATTGAGTGAAGGAATTGGCCATGGCAGCACGTTCCAGATCCGCCTTCCTCGCCGACAATCGCAGAAATCAGCGGCCTGATAGCGAATTGCTATCCGATGAAGTATCCAGTCCGGATGATTCAACAGACAATTTGAGCCGTTGTTAGAGCATCGGAAGCCGATATTCTGAAGGAAAATGATCGGGGCTGAAATCTCAGGGCAAACGGTCCGATTAGGGGAGACTTGGGCAAAACAATTCAGGTTCCCTGCCTTCCGGCACGAAACAGGCTGGAATGGGAGGAATTCTGTGGCTTATACTCGGAGACAGATTGAGTTCAAGTTTTTTCAACGAGGCGGAGAGAGAGAAATGGCGGGCAATTCCCGGGGAGTAGTTTTGGGGTCAATGGGAGTCGCGGGGCTGATGGGTCTGGCGGCGATCCTGGACTTGGCTCTCGGGTTTCCATTTGGCGGCCAGATGGTACTGGATATCATGTTTATTCTGGCAGCCGGCCTGGTCGTGTACATGGGAATCGACTGCATGAAGGACATACGATAAAGCGGTTGTGCTGCTGATGCGTTTTTCGCGTCATGCCGGGCCATTTTGATGCACATCGACATGGCTTATTCTGTGAGCGGCCACGATTGAGGCTATCCTTCAAGGGTATCCCGCGAACACCCGGCCCCAATTCACACCCTGCAGAGAATAAGATCGTGATTTCTGCTGACGACGCGACAAGGAGGTCCGACATTGGCAACGTTGCTGCATCAGCAGCTCAAGCAACACTATGTTTCAGACTCTGATCGGCATGAAGTCGCCGTTGGAGCTTTCCGCATTGATGCCGTGGACCGCAGAGGTCACCTGATCGAGATCCAGTGTGCCTCTTTGTCAGCAATCCGAGACAAGATTCGAACGCTGGTTGAAGATCATCAGGTCATCGTGGTTAAGCCGCTCGCAGCTCGCAAGAAGATTGTCACGCTGAAACGTGCGGGGGGCGATATCGTTAGTGCTCGTTATAGTCCGATTCGTCAGTCGCTGCCGCATTTGTTTCTTGAACTCGTCCATTTCGGAATCTTCCCGCATCCACGGCTGCGATTGGATGTTCTCCTGACCGAGCAGGAGGAAATACGAGTTCCGCCCACAGCGCGAAGCTCGTGGCGCAAGAAATACAGTGTTGACGATCGTAAGCTTGTAACCGTGCAACAGCACCTGAAACTTAAGACAGCCTCGGATTTGTGGAAAGCAATGGACCTGAAGGTCGCCGGTGAATTTACAACGTCGGATCTGGTGCAGACAAAAACGATGCCGCGCTGGCTGGCACAGAAAGCGGCCTGGTGTTTTTCCCGCATGGAATTTATTGAGCCTTGCGGCAAGCAGGGAAACACGGTCGTCTACCGTCTCAGGAGACCAGTCCGTCAACGACTTCGAAAGGCGGCATGAATAAGCGATTCGTCATCGGTGGGGATGGTCATGTGAATCAGGCCCTGGATTGTTGTCCGCATCAATCGCTCAATTTCGCTGCCGCAATTCGTTCGCTCCCTTTTGCAGATCGAAGCAGACGGTCATCTTGTCTCTCTGTCGAAACACTGTGCCGGATTCAAGATTCCTCAGGCTGGAGACTTCTTTCAGCGATAGTGTCTGGCCATCTTGCAGAATCTGCGGCGTGCCTTGCATAGACGGTAGCTCCACGGTCAGAGCAGGGCAGGCATACGGAGCTTTAAACAGGAAAGCCTCAGCATTTCGACTGATGCTTGTGAGTTCTTTCGCGGCCCAATACCGTGCGATTTCACTCAGCTTCATCCAAAGAAGATGATCGTATCGCTGATGGAGTCTGGCGACGACTTCTTTGAATACGTTGAAACCGTATTCTTCGCCGTTAAAGTAGATGCCGGGCCAATGGCAGACCAGAATCGCGGGTTCGCCTTTGTCGATCACCTGCGGCAGTCGACCGGCTTGCAGATCAGCCGTGATGAATTGATCGACCGAGCCTTTTTCGAGCCCGTCCCAACCGCCGAACCAGTCCCCGGTACAACCAATGATGGAGACGACGCATTTCGGATCAGCAGTCTCGAGGCCGGATACGCGTTGGACGAGTGGAACCACACTGTGGTCGTCCGTGTACAGATCACGGAAATAGTGTGGGATCTCGGTGCTGAAAACTTCTCGACAGGAATTCATCGTCGCCTGGCTCAGAGCAGGGCGAGCACGGTTACCGAAGCCGCCAGGTGTTGTCACACCTTCACAGGTCAGGCCAGCGTTCTTCAGAATCTGCAAGGCGTATGTCAGGTAGTCCGTCAGTTCATCGGACGACTTGTTTACGCTCCAGTCCCAGTTCTCCATAAACCGCTCGGACCGTTCTTCGTAGGGATGCCCGGTTTTCGTGTTGATCACGAAGGTATGCGTCACCATTTCCGGATGAATGTCCCAGTTGGGAACCATCCGTTTGCGAACGACATTCAGGCTGTTTTCAAGATCGGTTCGCGACCATCCGGGGAGCCGCTGATCGACTCTTCCCACGCACGCCGGATAGGGCACGATGCTATACTTGCCTTTGATGTTTCGTTCACCGCACCAGTCTCCAAACTTGCGGACGAAATCATCGGGAATCTCAAGAGGAAGCTTGCGCCAGTCCTGGAGATAGCGGTCTGGAAAGACCTCAGCAAACTGCGGGACGGCAAAATGAGCAAGGTTTACCAGGCACGTCGAATCATCAATGATGAAGCTCACCGGAACCCTCGCCTTCGGATTGATAATCCGGACACCATCCGGTGGCGGGGCAGGGCGGTCGCCCGCCGGAGGTAACTCGCGTGTCTGCATCAGGAACGCTTTAGAAACGCCGGAGGCAACAGGGAGGACGGCTCCTGCCGCTGCAAGTCGTGTAATGCTTTGCGAGAGGAACGAGCGTCGGGTCGAAAGTGCTGTCACTTCGGTCACTCCTGAGTGCCTCAAAAGATGCTTGCCCGCAAGGTCAGACGGGGGTTCCTGTTACTCAACTCGAACTATCATAGTCGGAACAGGAAGGGATCTGGTCAAGTTAATCAGGTTACTGAGCACCGTGGCTGATTGCATTTGTGATCAGACTCTGGTTAGTATGCCAGCGGAACGCTCGCATTTCAGGCAAGTCTGAGCAAATTGCACGCACCTGGAGAAGCCATGGTTGCTGTTTTTTGGGGTCAGCAGGCGTTCGGCATTTCCTTTAACTCAAGTCACCGTGGAGATTTTTGTAATGGCGGAACCGAGCGTCGACCAATCCTCAGGAGCAGGCCAGAAAATGGTCTTTTGGGGATGTTTTATAGCCCTCGTAACAACATCGTTTGCTTTTATCAGCCGCATTACGTTGTGTACCGTGCGATTCGGAACAGAATTCAATCTCGATCAGGTCAAGATCGGCGAGCTAATTGGTGCGGGGATCTGGCCGTTTGCGATTTCGATTATTCTCTTCAGTCTGGTAATCGACCGTATCGGCTACAAAGTGGCGATGCTGTTTTCCTTCGCATGCTTTGCCACCTATCTCGCTTTGGCTTGTCTGGCATATTCGAAAGTCCAGGGAGTTGAAGGCGAAGCACTGATTGCCGGACAAAAGGCTGGCTATGATCTTCTTTATCTCGCCAGCATAATTCTGGCACTGGGGAACGGAACCGTTGAAGCGTTCATCAATCCTGTTGTGGCGACGATGTTCAACAAAGAAAAAACCAAGTGGCTGAATATCCTGCATGCGGGATGGCCCGGTGGACTGGTATTCTGCGGCCTCGCAACGATCTATCTTGAAGAAACACTCAAGACCGGCGACTGGCGAGTTGTCGTCGGCTTGGTTGGAATTCCAGCGGTAGTTTATTTGCTGATGTTGCTCGGAGCAAAGTTTCCGAAGAGCGAGCAGGAATCTGCTGGCGTTTCCTATCGTGAGATGCTGGGTGAATTCGGAGCGTTCGGAGCGTTGGTTGGCTTCGGTTTGATCTTCCTGCAGCTGGGCGAAGTGTTCGGATGGAAGGAAGGCTCTTCGAAGTATATTGCTCCCGTGCTGACTGCCGTTCTGACGATCGGATTCGGAGCTTACACAAAGAGTCTTGGCCGAGCGATTCTGGCTTTTCTGATCATTATCATGATGCCACTGGCAACTGCTGAAATTGGTACTGACTCCTGGATCAGCGGTCTCATGGAAAAACCGATGGAAGCTGCAGGACGCAATCCTGTATGGGTTCTGGTCTACACTTCGGCGATCATGATGGTACTGAGATTTTTTGCAGGCCCGATTGTTCACAGTCTCTCCCCGATCGGCCTGTTGATCGTAAGCTCTGTGCTGGCCATTGCGGGCCTGTTTGCATTGTCCAAATGCGGAAACGCCGAGTTGCCGATGATTTTCGCAGCCGCAACTCTCTATGGCTTTGGCAAGACATTCTTCTGGCCGACGATGCTGGGCGTCACGGCAGAACAATGTCCAAAGGGTGGTGCACTTACGCTGAATGCCATCTCTGGCATTGGCATGATTGCCGTGGGTGTTCTCGGAACCCCCTTCATTGGTTATGTTCAGGCGCAGACAGCCAGTACCGTATTGACTGAAAAGTCCGCAGAGGTTGCCAAGACGGTCATCTCTGACAAAGAATTCATGGGTTACTCCTATCAGGCGATTGACCCGGATAAAGAGAAATCAGTAACGGACGAGGCTGGGCTGGCTGCTTTGTCAGACGCCAAGAAAAGTGGCAGCTTTGAAGCGTTGGGCAAAATGGTCATGTTCCCCGCCTTTATGTTGGCCTGTTACATTGTCTTGTTCCTCTATTTCAAGTCGAAGGGCGGATACAAGGCTCAGTCTCTATCCGGACACTGATGCTGTGACACTTGCCGCTTTGCGAATCGCAAAGTAGCGGTGAGGTGAACTCAAAAAAGCCCGGCACCGTGTGCCGGGCTTTTCTTTTTGATACGAATGATTCAGGAAACCTGCAAATCATTCTTTTGTAGTGCTGAATGGCCCTGCCTTCAACGAAATGCCTCGGGCGATATAAAGTGGCGTCTGTATGTTGAGCTACACCGTTTCTTCCACGGTTCCGTGAATTCGTTACTCGCATGGTAGCTTTCGGAAATCTGGATAGGACTCTATCGAAACCCCCGTTTTCACCGATCGTCCGAGGCAAGCCCGAAAGTCTGGCAGAACCGACCGAAAACGCGGCTCAAGCCAATCGATGTCGAAATCTGCCGGAACTTTTGACCATCCAAATTCCGAACGAGGGAGTAGATTTCTTCTGACAGCGGCGATTCTTCAAAGAGTCGCCTTTGCTCTCTTGCGAAAGGTTGAATTCATGCGTCTGATCGTTTGTGTTGCCACTCTGGCGGTTATGGGGCTCTCAACAGCAGCATCAGCCGGCGAAAACGCCGTTCATGTGCTGCCAGCCTCAACAGCGAGTGCCTCGGTTCCTGTCGTCAATGTGTCTCAGTCAAACAGTATCTACCAGCCTGTTCGCCGAAGCCAGGGTGGATTCTTCAGTCGAGTTATGGAGTTGGAGCGTCGCAAGAATGCATGGTTGCGACGAACCTTTCTCCAGTAAGCCACAGACTCAAAACAGGACCCGCGTTCTGCACAAGATTTTCCAGAAGTTCTTGAGTTGCCGCTGGTGTTGTCTGCGGTTCCTGGCTCGGTGTCGGCCCTTAAGACCGACCGGTCCGAAATTGGCGTTATGTGTGGCTCGCGTCCCGTTATCCAAACTCATGGTGCGGTCGACGGAGAATAGAACCTTCTGAACCGCATCTTTCAGGAAAGGCCCGTACGAAGTCCCAGTACGGAACAGCGAAAGCTCCCCGCCTCCGTACCGAAATCACCGTCCGTTTTCTGAAATTCGATTGAACGCGGTCAACTGTCCTGTCAGTTGGCCGCGTTCTTTTCGTTTTGGAAGATTGCAAGAACAGCACTCAGGATCTGCTCGTGCTTTGTAGAGCTTTGTGCTCCTCGACCCGTCCGGCCAAATTGCGGAGAGATCCTGCCATCGACTCCTGCTTCCTTCTAAAGGTTTCGGCTCTACTCCTGCGCTCCATTGCAGTACCTCGCCCGATGGTAGAACCTTCAGAAACCATACAACCCGCGCCAGGTAATTTCCGGTTTCCCCGTAGTGTGTCATTTTGACACGAACGCCAAGGAAGCCCGAAGAGCCCTTACTCCGATAGCACTTGGAGTGATGGTTCGATCCGGATGGTCGAACAGCCTGCCTCGAAGTCCTCCCATTGGCATCACTTTCGCCATGATTCACGGATGAACTTCCGCTATGCCTATCTCCCGCAACCGCCGTCGAAAACGATACTTTCTCCTGCCACTATGCTGCCTCTTCGGACTCGCATCGACTGCACAGGCTCAACACAGCATGCCCGTCCCAACTTGTCCCGGCCGCGGACTGGTGACTCCTGGTACTGACGGAATGTGGTATCTTGATGGCTGTTATGGATGCCAATTAGACGGGTCTGCCTCCTCAGATGACGGATCATCGAGTCCCCGACTTCTTCCCGAATTTCTGCATGAGTACCGTGGAATCACCGCGGAATATGTTTACACCGGCGAAGTATTCTCACTTGCTCACGGTGGACTGAAGACCAAAGATGCCACGAAGTACAGGGGAAATCTCGATCTCGTGCTTAATGCTGACACCACCGCGATGGATTTATGGGAGGGCGGCCGCTTTTTTGCCTATGGAAACGCTTATCACGGTCAGTCCCTCACCACAAATTACGTCGGGGACGCTCAGTTCTTCAGCAACATTGACAGTACTCCGAGAGATGCAAATGAGTTCTTGCTTATGGAGTATTGGTACGAACATTCGTTTGCAGATGGGGATATTCTGGTAAAGGTTGGCAAACAGGATTCCAACGCAGACTTTGCATTTTCGGATCTTGGAGGAGACTTCATAAATTCTTCTTTCGGCTTCTCGCCCACAATCTTGCTTCCCTCTTGGCCAAACCCGGCGATTGGGGTTGCAACGTTCCTTAACCTCACCGATCTCCTGCACTACAAACTTGGCGTTTACGACGGCTCGCCATCATTGGGTGCGTTTACTGGAGGTCGATCTGGATTTGACTCTCTGGGCTCTGGAGGAGTGATCACCATGCAGGAGGTGTCATTAACGCCTCAGTTAGGCGCCCAAGGAGAGTTGCCGGGGACCTATAAAGCCGGAAGCTGGATTCACAGCGACGAGTTCGACAACCTTGCGACCGGTGTGGGCACGGTCAATGGGAACCATGGATATTGGTTCAATATCGATCAAATGCTGTGGATCGAACCCGAGAGTGGAGACGAACCACAGGGATTGGGCTTCTTTGCGCAATACGGATGGTCACCATCTGACCGAAATGCCGTCGATCGATATCACGGTGTTGGAATGACCTATCGAGGACTGGTTCCACAAAGAGATATTGACCTGGTTGGTGTCGGACTTGCATCAGCCCATTTTTCTGCGGCCGGTACCAATCGTGAAGAAGCTGTGGAAGTATTCTACAAAGCACAGATCACAGATTGGTTCACTATTCAGCCAGACATGATCTACATCGCGAATCCGAGCGGTATTAACAACGATGCCTTCATCGTGGGGCTGCGGTCAGAAATTGTGTTTTGAAAGCATGGCGACATACTTGAAGCCCAATTGTATTACGTTCCCGCCACACAGCTTGTTTTCTCGAAGAGAAACAGGACGTCTATCAATGAGAAGAGCCGCCGCGAAACCCGCACTTCGCGACGGCTCAGACCCCGAAACTGCTTGACTGCAGTGAGGATATCAAATTGTATTCAGCATAGACTGTCTGATCAGACCGCACCCGAGCCAGACAGCTGACTCACAAGTTTGACCTCATGAGTCGGCTGAGATGCATGTTGATATCATTCAGTAGCAGTTCCGATGATGAGTTCCTCTTCTTCTTCCTGAATAATAATACGAGGCGTAACCATCAGCATCACGCTTTCAGTCTCGCGTCCCACACCGCTATTCTTGAACAATCGGCTGATGTAAGGAATCTTGTTCAGGATCGGCACTCCAGCCATATTTCGGCCTTCTCTCAACCGCTTGATTCCGCCGAGGAGCACGGTACCACCGTCCGGAACGCTGACGACGGTTGATACGGTCAGGTTGGAAGTGATAGGCAACTGCAGTGTTCCGGCAGTACTCCCACCTCCACCTTGCTGACCGCCTTGGCCTTGCTGGCCACCACCGCCACCGCCACCGCCGCCACCGCCGAAGCCACCGCCAATTCCGCCGAAGCCGAACTGACCACCACCGCCACCACCACCACCTTGTCCACCAAATCCACCCCCCCCACCACCACCACCGTGTCCACCAAAGCCACCAGCAGCTTGTCCGCCGCCGACATTGGTAAAGGTCTGCATTTCAATGATCTGATTGAAGACTGGTAAGATGGACAATCGAACATATCGTCGATCCGCAGAAACCACTCCGTTCACCGTGAGCGTAACACCGTCAAGGGCCTGCCCAATCACCGATTGAAAGCCAATACCACCCTGACCAACTACTGGAATCTGCTGTGCCACATAGTTTCGAATAATGTTGTCACTAACACTCGCGGTTTGCCCGTTGTACATCGTGACTTTTGGAGCAGTCATGATGTTCGATCGAGAATCACCCTGAGCAGCCTGGATAAAGAAGAAGGCTTCGATATCACTCAGGATGGCCATCCCAACCTGAATGCCTGCACTTGGCTGAAATCCACCAAAGTCTGGCACGCCAATTTCAAATGATCCCTGACGGAACTGGATGTCGTAATCCTCAGTAAACTGATTCGGACCTGACATTCCCACGGTCTGACCATTGAAGTCGTCGCGAGGGGAGTTGACGCGGTTTACGCGGTCGAACAGTCGGCCACCACCGCCTTGCTGGCCTTGCTGGCCCTGCTGACCACCACCGCCACCACCGCCACCACCACCTTGCTGAGTATTTCCTCGCAGGTCCTGTCCCTGTTGACCACCACCGCCACCACCACCACCACCGGCTGTCCCGCCCGGGAATGTAAGCTGGCGAGATCCAAAGGCTGGTACACCAGCAGGATCACCAAGGTTGTCCTGCACGTTGAAGTCGAAGTCGACGCCAATTCGTTCAAAGAAGTTGTCAGAAACACTGATAAATCGCACTTCGACAGTTACCTGCAAGTCCTGCAGCTTTCGCAACTGCTTCAGTAAATCAGCAACCTGCTCATGTGTCGCAGCCGTCTGGCGAATCACAAGGCTCAATGTGTTTTCTTCAGTCCCGATCGTTCCGTTTCCACCATCGACGTCCCATGTGCCAGGTTCAATCGTGGTGGTCAATAGATCGATAAGACCCGAGAAGTCTGCATGATTGTCAGAGTAGTCAACAGTCCCACCGGAGTTGGTTCGACCATTTCCACTGATGTTGACGGATAGGTCATCGTTGACCTGATACAAGCCCATTCCAGGACTTAGCGATTGATCCTTACTGCCCTTGGAGTTGGTGCCAAGCTTATTTGCCACCGGGACAACCAGATCTGCTACATTGTAGGTCAATGTAACCAGCTTGGTTTCCTGCTCCAGTCGATTCGAGATCATCAGCGTCTCATTCTCGATCGTATAGACCAGACCACCGGCCTGATCCAGCAGCAGATTCAACGCACTTCTCAGAGTAATCCCGTCCACATCAATACTGACTGGTTGATCTGCTGTCAGGCCTTCCGTTTCGATAGCACGAGTCTGCATGGCAATATTGATGCCGTGGACTGTGGCGACGTGTCGAATGACTTCCGTCAAGGGCACATCATGGAAGTGCAGGGAGACTTTCTCACCGAGGCTCTTCTCGATCTGCAGTTCGCTTTCTGTTCGTTCACGGCTATCTGCACGGCCATACTTCTCGCGACGTTTTGACAGGTCAGTCCATGACTTGACATCCGGCATCGAGAAGTCTCCTCCCGGAGGCATAATCGAAGCCAGCTCCACATCGTTCAACTGCTGTGTAAAGCTGTCGGCCTTGCGTTCCCGCACGTCATTGTTGAAGGCAACCTGACGCTGAATCTTGGCTTTTTCAACCATGATTGTGGCCTGAGGCAGATCCGGATTCAGATCCTTCGCTTTCTTGGCCAACAGTTCCGCTTCTGCGTAGCGATGTTCTTTCATCAGCTCGTTGTACTGATCAACCAGTTCCGCGAACTCCTGCTCGATCCGAATCTTTGATTCTGTCTCGCGTTTGATCGCTTCCATCACGTTGCGATTCTTGTTCTGCTGAGCGATATTCGGTCCTTGCTGATCCATGTACTCGCGAATCGTTTCCTGACTGCGACGAACATAACCACCCAGAGTATCCAGTGACTCCTTATTGAGCGGAGCTGCTTCGACTGTGGCCAGTGTGTTGTCCAGGATCTGCAGAGCCTCTTCCGGATTATCCTTCTTCAGCTTCTCTGCTCGGAATACACTGTTCATGACTTCTGTGCGAAGACGCTCGTAGCGAACATCAGACTCTTCAGTCGCCGTTGTCAGCGGATCTTTTTCATTCATTGGGCTCATTGGAAGTTCGTTATCGATGGTGATCGATTCACCTTCCTGACCAGATGCCAATTGCACATCTGGAGCAGCGGCAACGTTCTGCATAAAGTCCTGCAGTTGTCGACGCTCTTTGGTGCCGAGATCTCCGGCATTCTTCGAAGCTGCAGAAAATGCGGCCTTGGCAGCCACGCGATTACCACTGCGAAGGGCGGCAATACCTCTGCGATAAGCCTGAGAAGCAGACTCACCTTCTGGTGCCAGAACCGGGAAGTCAAACTCTGCCTCGTCGTTTGAAGCAAGTGAAGCAGACGCACGTCCCTCAGGAGTCACATCCACTGGGCTTCCGGACGCCAAAGCGTTTCGGCCATTCTTCAGTGAACTATTCTGGGCCATCAACTGGGCTTCTTCCAGCACAGTCTCCGGACGATCTTCCAGAAGTCCGAACGACGCGTCGTGCTGCTGGGCCTGAATTGCAAGATGCTGAGCCTTCTGATGATCACCTTTATTCAAGGCAGACCGAGCTTCTGCAACCAGTCGATAGGCTTCTGGTTCCGTTGCGGTTTCTGCGTCTGCAATGTTATCGGTGTGGGCTGACTTCGCTGATTTGCCCTGACCACGTAGTGCCAGTTCAATATCGTTCATTACAAGTTCCGGACGATCATCCAGAACGTTGTACGCGACATTCAACTCGGATGCCTGAGCCGCCTTTTCACGAGCAACACTCAGTTTTCCGTGGACGAGAGCTTCACGAGCTTCGTGAAGAAGCTTGCGAGCCATCAAGGCGTCTTCAGATGTATCACTGTCCGCTGACGCAAACGTCGAGTTGACGGCCGCACCAGTTCCCTGCAAACGTTTAATGTCTCGAGAAACCAAGGTCGGATTGTCCTCAAACATTCCGTAGGCCACGTCCAACCTGGCAGCCTGATCCGCAAACTTGGCAGCTTCTTCAAGGTTGCCCGCATCCATCGCGGCTCGTGCCTGAGTCAGCAATCCCGTTGCCTGCTCGTATTCGTTGTCAGCACTCTTTGAACGAACTGTGGACTTCTCAGATGTCTTGCTGCCACCCGCAACGAAGGTCGATGTCTTCGTCTTTTTGTCAAGGTCGGCAATAACATGCTCTGGGCGATCATCCCACAGTCCCCACGAGGCCTGTAGCTGTCGAGCCTGAACAGCACGCGAACGGGCCGTTGCAAGATCACCATTGGCCAGGGCAAACCGTGCTTCCTTAACCAGTCGTTGAGCCTGCTTCTTCTTCAGCAGGTCGTTGCTGGCCATCGGAGCCTCAACTTCAGCATCTGCCAGTTCCTCGAAAGGATTGACTTCCTCTGAGTCAGCTGCGGCAGAATCATCCGCCTCAGCCATTTCAGAGGATGTTGCTTGTTTCGCGAAGTCAAAATCAATACCCCGCTTTGCCACAGGCTCAGCGAGTGAATCCAGAAACTCCTCAGGAGTTTCTTCTCCTTCATTCCACTCAGCAGACAGCGATGCCGCTGTCTCAGCCAGTCGGCGAGCTTCGGCAGTCTTGCCTTGCTTCACCTTCTGGCGAGCGTCCTGAAGAAATCGTCTGGCAGCAGCATTGTAGTTGCCAGTAGGTTTTCCGGTGTCAGTTTGAGCTGACAACGTTCGTGACGGATCGCCGCCGCTGAGCAAATACAGCGACACGGCCATCACCGAAGCGCATGTGATGAGTCCGATGGCCTTTTGCAATGTAGGATCCTCCTTCAGGAATGCGCGACAGAGCGATCTGGCTCTGGCAGCGATCGTCCATGATTTCCGAACCAGTCGATTCTGGTGCGGACCATGAGTCAAATTAGGTAACTCGATCCGAGCCCGGAATCCGTTTCCGGGGACTCGTGATTTAATCTGATCTGAGCTGTCTTGATTCTCCGCTCGTTCACTGCCTCGCAGCGCAACATTCGGACAATCGTCGCGGGGTGATAACTGTTGCGATCCGGAACGGTCAATACGGCGACAGCGTCAATTTGGACTCATTTTCTTCGATTCCTCATTACAGCGTGTCACTTCGGCATTGCCTGCCGATTTCACAGCGACCAAGGCACTGCAGGCCGAATCAGGAAGCCATTTTCAGCGATTTTGGCTGAGAACAGCAATATCGGGCCATCGCTGGAGACTGCTGTCAGCGACGATCTGAGCATCCTGATGACTTCAATGTGGCCTGTCCGGCGAAGTTCAGGCCGCGAATCCTGTCCGACAGCGTTTTTTCCTTCTTGAGGTTGACAGGAAGGGACAACATCCGCTTGTGAGGAGTCGAATCTCTTCGGCTGCCGGCGGATGCGAGCGATTCGCCTGAGCAGAAACTCCGCGTGCACATCCTGAGCGACTGTCAGAACCCCAATAACCATCCGTCACTTCTCAGACTTCCAGGCGATACTGCCAGTCATATGTCAAGTCGCTCCCGTAATGCTCGATCGACCCACCCGAGTTTGAACAGGCGTCCTGCTGAAATCGTCATAGGCTAGAGTACAGGCGGAAAGACACGGCATGAGCACAACGATTGCCAGAAACACAGAGTCACTTCAGGACGCGATCAGGGCTGTGATCAGTTCGGATGACTGCGAGCTTCCAGTGCTGCCTGAAGTTGCCGCTCAGTTGCTTAAACTGACAGGCGACGTGGACTGCGAAGTATCGGACATTGTGGCTTTGATAAAACGCGATCAATCGCTGACCAGCCATCTGCTGCGCATTTCAAATTCTGTTCGTTACTCCACCGGAGTAACCGTATCCTCGATTCAGCAGGCTGTTGCGCGACTAGGTCTCCTCTGCGTCCGAGAAATCGTGGTTCTTATTTCGTGCCAATGTAAGATCTTCGACGTACCGGACTTTGAAACACACGTTCGTCAATCTTTTCGAAGATCGCTTGCGACAGCGGCGTTTGCTCAGGAGATCGCTCGAGTTCGTCGCATGAACGTCGAGGAAGCGTTTCTTTCCGGCCTGCTTCATGATGTCGGCCGTCCGATTCTTTTTCAGGCTCTTGCAACTCGTCGGCGTCGTTATGGTCTGTCAGCATCAGACGCCGAAATCTGCGAAGCTGCAGAGAAACACAGAATCCTGCTCGCTGCGAAACTCATCATTTCGTGGGACCTCTCAGCCCGTGTTGCAGAAGCTGTTCAGTTTCAGCTTTCTCCGCAGGACGCTCCCGGGTGCTTGCAACAGGCTGCAACCATCAATCTCGCGAGTTATCTCGCAGACAACGCCTTGTCCTTGAGATCCGCTCCGGAGTCTTCAGACTCACATCCAATGCTCACCGTGCTGAGTATTTATCCGGAGCAATTTCAGGGCATTCTGCGAAACCAAGATGCAATCCTGGAATGGGTTAACTCAACTACATGATCGCTGAATGCCCGACATTTGATGTGCTTGTGATCGGAAGCGGCCCGGCCGGTCAAAACGCCGCGTTGGAAGCAGCGGAACAGGGTGCCCGTGTCCTGATCATTGAGCAGGAGCCTCAGGTTGGAGGAGCTTGCGTGCAGTATGGGACTATCCCCAGCAAGACTCTTCGTGAGACGGCTCTGACTCTTGCTGCTTTTCAACGTCGCAGCGGAGACGTCTACAAAATCAGCCATGATGCTGAGCTCAGTGTGACAAGCTTGATGAAGCGACTGAATGAAGTCGTGCATGCTTATCAGGAAACAACACGAAACTGTCTCGAACAAGCTGGCGTCGAACGAGCCTACGGCCGAGCCCGGTTTTTGTCCGCCCATGATATTGAGATTACGCGTGTCTGCGGCGAACAAACGACGGTGAGTGGAAAGACAGTGATCATCGCGACGGGGTCGCGACCACGAAATCCTCCAAACATCAGAGTGGATCATGAGAATATTCTTGATAGTGACTCGATACTTTCCATGAGCTACCTGCCAAGATCGATTGCAATCTTCGGCGGCGGAGTCATTGCCTGTGAATATGCTTCCACTTTCTCATCTCTCGGTGTTCGGGTCACGATGCTGGACAGGGCCAGCCGGCCACTCGGCTTTGTCGATGCAGAGCTTGTGGAATACTTCCTGCGACAACTCCATGCCAATGGAGGAGAGTTCATCGGCAACTGCGAATTAACATCAGTCAAATGGGACGGCTTGAGTTCCGTTAGAACAGTATTGGCGGATGGTCGGGCATTTGATTCCGATAAAGCGTTCGTGGCACTCGGTCGTGTGGCGAATATTGATTCGCTGGGGCTGGCGAAGGCAGGGCTCCAGGCTTCAGACAGAGGTCTTTTGACAGTCAATGAGTTTTGTCAAACGGCCATCCCGCATATCTACGCTGTCGGGGATACCATCGGGCCTCCGGCTCTGGCATCCGCCTCGATGGATCAGGGGCGAAGAGCTGTTATTCATGCTTTGAGCGGAGTGAGAAGCCAAACCAGTCTCTCGCTGCCGACCGGGATCTATACGATTCCGGAAATCGCCACTGTTGGTATGACCGAGCAGGAAGCCAGAGAGAAATTCGATGCTCCCAGAATCGCCAGAGTGAGTTTCGAACGGATCGCACGAGCACACATCACCGCAAATCCTGCCGGCATGCTGAAAATGGTGACATGCCCTGATGGCCAGCGCCTCCTTGGTATTCAAGTCGTTGGGGACGGCGCCACCGAACTTGTTCATATCGGTCAAATGGCTATGATCGCCAACCTGCCAGTGGATACATTCATTCAAACGACGTTTAACTTTCCAACGATGGCCGAAGCCTATCGGCTGGCAGCTCTGGAAATCGTTCATAATCGAGAAGCCATAAGTTGCGGTCAGCAGAGTCGGCGGAAGAGCCATAATCTCGATACCCCAGCAGTCCTCAGCAGCGATCTCTGACGATTGAAATCGTCGACGCTGAATATCCCGGGTTTCCATAATGCTCCACTTTTCAGGGCAAAACGAAGCCGCAACAACAGGGATCGATTGGAAGTTCGTTTCTGGTTCTCTGTCGCACTCAGATTGAAGCCTGCTGCCACGACGCAGCACATTCGCGATTTCTTTGAATGCCCCCTGCAGACTCTTGTTCACCGCCTGAGTATAAATCCAAAGAATTGGGTAACCTTCGCGTGACACATGGCGGCTTGCCTGTCATTTTGTAATCTCTATTCCAGTCCGGACACGGTTTACTCTGCCTTCGAACAGCCTATGCGCTGGCCCATTCGCAATCAGATACTGATGCCTTTCGCCCTGTTGCAGGGCGTTGTGATCATGATCATCTCGTTCAACGCATCATGGACTGCTGCGCAACGGGCAGAACGTGAATCCATTGCACGTCTCGATCAGGTTGTGAGGACGCTAAGTGAGTCTCGATTTCCGGTCCAAAGCTCAGTCCTCGAACAGATGAAGGGGCTGTCCGGGGCAGACTTTATTGCGACTGACGCCAATGGGATCCTGACGGCCTCAACGCTTCACGAAACTCGCGCGCTGTCGATCCTCTCAACACCACGAGCGACGGTGCCGGATCTTGGCCGACTCAGTGAATTTCAACCAGTTTGCGTTGCTGGCGAGATGTGGCTTATCGGCGGTGTTCAAACTCAGCGGTCCCCTGATCTGAAGGAATTATTGGTCCTCATCCCTGAAAGTGAATGGCAGGCAATTCGCAATGAAGTCGTCTTTCCGCCACTCCTCATCGGAGGCGGTACTCTTCTGGCAATGGTTGGGCTTTCCTATATGATCGCAGCAAAGCTGGGGGCTCGACTTGATCGCATGCAACGGCATGTTGGCAAACTGGCAACGATGGAGTTTGAGAATCTGTTGCCAGTCTCAGGCAATGATGAACTCACCAGCCTGGCTCTTTCCATCAATCGGATGGCTGTCGATCTCCAGCGAGCCACACAACTTATCCGAATGTCCGAACGCACAACCCTGATTACGCAGGTCGCAGGAGGACTTGCTCACCAGCTAAGAAACTCGATCACCGGGGCTCGTATGGCGATTCAACTGCAAATGAGACGATCTCCGAACAGTAATGTGGAAAGTCTGCTGGTGGCAAATCGTCAATTAAGCCTGACCGAGAATCAGATTCGCGGCCTGCTGAGTCTTACGCGAGATGTCCAGCAGGAACCCCTTCCGGGGCAAATTGATCAGATTCTGGAAACAATTCGTGATTTGCTTGAACCACAGTTCCGGCATTCAGCAACCGGCCTGGAGATCGAGTTTCCTGCGGAACAAGTCCCAAATTCATTGGCTGTTGCGGATGCTGAACAGATACAGTCTGCGTTGCTGAACCTGATTCAAAATGCTCTTGAAGCCTGTCGCCCCAGCGGTCAGGTTCGTGTTGTTGTTACTTCGACAGAAGAGTGTATCCTGATTGATGTCCTTGATAACGGTCCTGGAATTGCCGACGATGTTAAAGGGCGAATCTTTGAACCATTTGTGACAGGAAAACCAGAGGGTATTGGTTTGGGTTTGACGTTGGCTGCCCAGGTTGCCGAATCCGCAGATGGAGAATTAACGTGCGAACGGGTTGAGAACTGGACTCGATTTCATTTTCAGATTCGCCGCATACGCTGATTTTCTGAAGTCCATCAAAATGCCTCACGTTCTGATTGTCGATGATGAACCCTCTATCTGTTGGGCCCTACGAGAATGCCTGACTGATGAGGGTTTCTCTGTGGATGTGGCGGGTACGGCCGAACAAGCGCTGGTAATCGCTGCTCACAATGTTCCCGATGTCATTGTGATGGATGTGCGGCTTCCGGGAATGGATGGTCTCAAGGCCCTGAGGCTCCTGCGCGACAGGTCAGTCACGGTCCCCGTCATCATCATGACAGCCTTCGGAAGCCTCAGGATTGCCGTTGATGCAATTGATGGAGGCGCTTTCGATTACCTGACAAAACCGATTGATCTGGACAAAGCAGTCGCCGTCGTTCGACAGGCTGTTTCAACACCTCCGAAGTCATGCTCTGCCGCCACTGCTGCCGCAGAATTGGATGATGCGTTGATTGTTGGTAGTTCTCCGAAGATGCAGGAGGTCTTCCGCCGTATCGCTCTGGTTGCTGAGCGAGATGTCCCGGTACTGATCACGGGAGAAAGCGGGACGGGAAAAGATCTTGTGGCCCGAGCCATCCACCAACACAGTCACCGCAAAGGTGGTTTCGTCCCGATCTGTATCCCGGCGCTAAGCGAAACCGTCATTGAAAGCGAACTCTTTGGCCACTCCCGTGCCGCGTTCACCGGGGCCGACAAAGATCGCAACGGGCTCCTGGAACTTGCAAACGGTGGCACCGCGTTTATTGATGAAATTGGTGACGTCTCCCTGAACCTGCAGGCCAAACTTCTACGCGTCCTTGAGACCGGAGAACTGCGCCCGGTGGGAAGCAACGATTGCCGAGTGGCGTCATTCCGGCTGGTTGCTGCCACTCATCGATCTTTGGAGCAAAGAGTCTCCTCAGGGGAATTCCGAAGCGACCTGTTCTTTCGCCTGAATGTCTTTCGAATCGAAGTTCCGCCGCTTCGAGAACGTCTCGAAGACCTGCCTGCACTTACACAGAGATTTCTGGCGAACTGTCCTCGCGGAGGACGCATCCTGCAGATGTCAGACGAAGCCCTCCGCGAATTAATGACACGATCGTGGCATGGGAACGTCCGGGAACTTCGCAACGTTGTGGAGTCAGCCAGCGTTGTCTGTCGAGGCGATACGATCCTGCCTCAGCATCTCTCTGATCCGACGTCGCTGCTGACGACTGCGTCAGTGGAAACATCCATAGATCCAGTTACTCAGCTCAACTCTGCGATCCACGCATGGACCACGGCTCAGTTGAGCAACCCTTCCACGACCGTAGATGACCTGTATAATCGTTTCTTGCAGGCAACAGAGCCGACACTTCTTTCAACCACGCTTCAGCACTCCAGCGGACAACGCGGTGAGGCTGCCAGGATTCTGGGGATTCATCGCGAAACCCTCAGGGACAAGCTCAAACGAGTCGAGGAGACGCCGAAGTCAAATCCTTGATTCCTGTCGCTGGAAACAGCAGGGCTTCGCACGCTGCGACTCCACGTGAATAACAGTTCCTCAACTCTCGCAAAGAAACATCAGCAGTTCATAGATCCTGCAACTCTCAGCTTTGCATTGCCAACAGAGCAGGGGGGATGGTTGAAGACTTGAAGCGATACCGTGAGTTCATTGCACCACACATTACAGTGTTACGGATCAGTATTCGTCCGCACGTAAGTCGATGCAGGACCATTGCGACGAAAGTTCGGCGGGCCAACCCGAACGGAATTGTGAGCACTCACTTCAGTACTACTTGATTCACGCGATTCGGAACACTTTCTCAACATCAGATCCTGTGGATGACAGGGCAAAACAGTTCCGGTTTTCGCCAGAGCTGCCAGCGTCGTAGCGTCGGAAGCATCGCCGACAAGGATTCCACCAAGTAGGTGTTTCCCATCCATTGTGAATGACAGTTTTCGGTAAACTCCAGCAAAGGCATCTTCCTCAGACAAGACTGCGACACTCTCCGTGTCGGTCTCCCACTGGCCGAAACACGCAACGTCAACTCCGAGGAGCCTTAACTTTACCGATAAGTCGCCATATTCAAAGGGGCAACTGTCTCCACAAAAGTTCGCAGCCACGGTCTCTGCCATGGTATAACCAGGCGCTGTGACTCCGAACTTTGTTCCCGCATGCAAAGCACATTCACCAATGGCAAAGATTCGAAGATCACTGGTCTGCAAGCGGTCATTGACCTCAATGCCACCTTGTTCACCAACGGTAATTCCTGCCTCGCGAGCCAGTTCATCTCGTGAACGAATTCCATCCGAAATGATCAACAGATCGCAATCGATTGTCGTGCCGTCATCAAACACGATTCCCTGAATGTGGCTTTCACCTCGCACCTCCGTCAGTGTCTTTGACAAATGGACGTTGACGCCGAGATCACGGATTCTCCGAAGCAGAGCTTGTGAGCCAGCCCGATCAAGATGAGCTGACAGCAGTTGATTTCCCGGCTGAACAATATGTGTCAGCAACCCCAACTCAGACACGGCGCCTGCAACTTCTAATGCTGAAAGTCCGCCGCCTAACACTGCACAAGTCCGAGCTTTCCTTGCAGAGATTACGATATGTTCCAGGTCATCAGCGGTACGGTAAACAAATACGCCCTGCTTCTGAATACCAGGCACTGACGGAACGCGAGGATAGGCCCCCATCGCGAGGATCAGAAAATCGTAATCAACGTTGACACCTTTCATCGACCGCACCACATGACGATCCCGGTCAATATGGATTGCACTGTCCGCAAGGTGCAGCGTGATTCCAACTGCTTCGTACCAATCTCGTCTTGCCAATAATAATTTCTCGGCATCCCGTTGAGCAGTGAAGCTGAAGAGTCCGACTCTGTCGTACGCAGATCTGGCTTCCTCACAAAAGACGACAAGCTGATAACGTCGACGCTCATCGAACGCCGTCAACTGCTCACAAAACCGCAGACCTGCCATTCCGCTGCCGATCACGACAATGGTTTGTTGTTCTGCGAAACTCATCGGCCGATTACCCTCTGGAGAAATTCAGCAGGCTGACAGTCAGCCTTATCGAAACAAAAGATCTGATACCACACGCCCCAGGTTCATCAGGAATACTCATCCCATCATGCACATTAGAAATTCTTTGAGCCCACATTCTCACGCCGGAGTGGTCGACACCATCCGGTTGGCGTTTCATACCTGCAGGTTTGACGCCCATGCTGCCGAGTCAGCTAAGAGGCTCTAACGAATCGGGACAGCGACCTCGCATAGTTTTTTCCGTGAGCATTTTCTGAAGTGTTGGGGAGCCAGTCCCGGTTTTGTTGGGCATTCAATTTTTTGCTTCAAGGCTCTGGGTTTCGTAACGACGGAATACTCTGGAATTTCGTGGATCGTAATCGATCAAATCGAGACTCCGACTGATGATGATCAGCAACGAAAGCTCTGTACAAATCTCTCTCAGCCTCGGAATTCTGATGAGTTCTTGATGACAGCCAAAACAACCCCTGATGGACCTGCCAGCACTTTCGCATGATGACTTTAGCTCCCGAAAATTCAGGAATGATTCTTCATCAAACAACACACGGTTTTGATGCAGGGAACACCCTTGGGGTGATCCTCTGCAATTTCTGGCACCCTTCAATGCTCCGCAGCGAATCTATCCCCAACCCAAAAAGCCAGAGTATGTCCCCATCCTTTTCATTACCCCTCAGAGACAGGGCAAAACGCATACCGCTGGCGATTTTTCTTTGCGGATCATGTGGTCCCGGTTAAGTTTCTACATCAATTGCAACGACTGTCCTGCACAAATATTCCGTAGGATTTGATTCGTAAAATGAAACGCCGCTGTCTGATCAAAGATGCTGCTACCGACCTTGGCAGCATTGCCTGAACGTTTTGCACCGGATCGCCCAGCGATGGCCCCAGGAGCCGCTTCTTGAATTGGCCAGCGCAGATTGCCAGACTTCCGAATCTTTCTGCTTGCAGTGATTCAGGTCCATTACGGTGTGACGCTCACGCTGCTGAGGCATGAGTTAGCAGGCTCTGAAAGTGCGATCGCTGCACGGGGCAGCGATAACTCTTGATCGTTTCGCAGCCGTGCTGTCTGGCTGAAACACGCGATGCCATCAGTTGCGTTCACTTCCCCGGGATTCATGCGATCCATCGATTCCTCTTTGTTCTTAAGTTGATGAGACTCGTGAATTCGAGGACTGCGATTACATCTTAAGGTCTGCACCGGGCGTCAACGGTTCTTCCCCTGCGATGATCCTGAATGGAATCGTTCCTGGGCTATTCTTGCTCGCAAGGGCATCTGCGGCCGATGAGATCCTTCCCGGCACAGTTCCACTGACTGTGGATCGACCGCTCGATCAGGTGATGGACGAGGGATTAAATATGTTTTGCCTGCGGGAGTTAGCCGCATCCCCTCGGCTCCGTTCAGAACGATGGAAAGACGATTTGGTCACCGGTGTCGCACTGGAGAAGAGCCTGACGGATCATCGAAATCATTTCCGAAGCCTGAGCGGGGCTGTTGATGTGCGCGTACCGACCAGCCGCATGCGCCGGCCCGTAACCGATTGTTGCGGGCGCCGGCGGCTGTGCGGTAAACGAAGAATCACGCTCGATGGGCGCGAGAAGCATTGGCGATCTCAATTGTCGCCCGCTTTAAAATTGCCGAACGGTGGCCGAGTTCACATGAACTCAGCCACCACCGACCAATGCTGACACCGACCAATGCTGACACCGACCTATGCTGACACCGAGCCATGCTGACACTACATATTGATCTCATATCCCTTGCGATTCTCTCGCGACAGGAATGAGTTGGCCTGATCATCTCCAACGATTT
The DNA here is from genome assembly GCA_945861975.1 of Candidatus Kuenenia stuttgartensis. Lineage (GTDB taxonomy): Bacteria > Planctomycetota > Planctomycetia > Planctomycetales > Planctomycetaceae > SXXK01. The sequence continues at coordinate 33,375 of CAMAXD010000002.1, forward strand.
CTCGCTTAACCGCATCCCAGTTCAGAGGACGGTTCAGACGCATCGCGATATTGCTCAGGTGGCAGATTTCCAGCATGCGGTTATGAGACCAGACGTCCGAAATCGGCTGCTTGCGGGACTTCATGGCATCGGTAAAGTTGGCCGTATGATTTTCGCTGACAGGACCGCCATAAACGGCTTCAATCGCACCTTCGGGCAGTGGCTTGTCTTTCAGAGTGTCGACGGGCTGTCCCGCGATCTTGCCGCGATTCACAAAAAATCGACCTTCGGTCCCTTCGAACAGAATACCATTGTCACCCTCGCTCGTGATGATCATTTCAACATCGTCTGGCATGTCGACCTTGATCTTAAACGTCGTCGCCGCGTTGTATTGATCATTCACAACCGGATGGCCATCTTTGTATTCCACAGGCAGCTTAAACTCGACGGGTGTGACTTTGCTTGGCCCGGTTTCTGTTGCACCAAGAGCCCAGCAGGCGATGTCCACGTGATGAGCACCCCAGTCGGTGAGCTTGCCACCGGAATACTCATGCCAGTTTCGAAACGCGTAATGGCAATTGCTGTGCAGAGGCACGCCACCACCGTATCCGGTTCGCATCTCCGGGAGTGCTCGATAATCAACCTGCGGAGCAGGGCCGAGCCAGAGTTCCCAGTCGAGCTCTTCCGGAACCGGAGCCACAGGAATAACGGGCGATGCTTCCATTCCGTTAATGCCGCAGGTCACGCGCTTCACTTTGCCGATACGACCTGCTTTCACCAGCGCCACCGCCTGAAGGAATCGCTGGTCCGATTCTGTTCGTTGCATCGTGCCGACCTGGAACACGCGACCGGTTTCCTTCACCACTTTCTCAATCAGTTTGCCTTCAGCAATTGTGAGCGTCAGCGGCTTCTCACAGTACACGTCCTTCCCGGCATACATGGCTTCGACGGCAATCTTTGTATGCCAGTGATCTGGTGTGGCGATCATGACTGCATCGATATCTTTTCGATCCAGGATCTTCCGGTAATCCTTATACGAATCCGGTTTTTTGCCCTGGCCTTTTTCAACGTTCTCGACATTCACTCCAAGCACTTTTGAGTCGACATCTGCGAGAGCAGCAAAATCCGCAAACTTGAACGACTTGCTCGTAATGGCCCAGCCCTGATTTCGAAGGCCAATCGTCGCGAAGACTGGTCGATCATTGGCGGACTGATAGCCGAATGCTCGATTCGTCGAAGGGATCAGGACAGCAGCAGCCCCCGTTGCAGCAGCAGACTGCAGGAAGCGTCGACGAGTAGACTTACGAACAGACATCAGGAAACTCCTCTGGGGATGCAAATAACGACCGGAATGTGGGAGGAAGGGGAGCAGGTTCGCACCATCGCCGCTAACTTCTGGCATTGGCATCCGGGGAGAATCTGCACGCTCACGGCAAGATGGTAACCAAAATTGACGACGAGAGAACTGTTGCAACAACAACATTTCTGCCGGGATAACGTCACGCAATGATCTCATGGATCGGTTCCCCATGATCAATATCGAGTCGCTTGCGACCGGGAATCTCCATCTGACGCGAGTCCAGCCCCAATTGTTTCAAAATCGTGGCGTGAATGTCGGTGACGTAGTGACGATTCTCTGCAGCGTGGAATCCGATCTCATCCGTCGCACCATGGACGATTCCTCGCTTCAAGCCGCCTCCCGCCATCCAGACGGAGAAGCCAAAGATATGATGATCACGACCGTCAGATCCCTGTGAACCGGGAGTGCGCCCAAACTCCGTCGCAAAAACAACCAGCGTGTCGTCCAGAAGTCCTCGTCGATCCAGATCTTCCAGCAAGCCGCCGATCGGCTGATCGACGGCCAGTGAATTATTGGCATGGTTGGCTTTCAAACCACCATGCGCATCCCAGGCTCCGGCTCCGCCAGCCCCATGTTGAATCTGAATGAATCGCACACCACGCTCGACCAGTCTTCGGGCTGCGAGCAACTGCATGCCAAAATTCTTACTGTGAGCATTGTTGATTCCGTAAAGCTCCTGAGTTTCTGCCGTCTCTTTCGAGAAATCAACAACCTCTGGCACTGACTGTTGCATTCGAAAGGCCAGCTCATATGAAGCGACTCGCGCGGCCAATGCGGGATCATGGGGATACTCAGCCCCCCGAAGAGAATTGAGTTGCCCAATAAGTTCTCTGCCAATCTTCTGTGCATCTCGGGAGAATTCTCGTTCAGGCCGACTGAAGTCCAGTGGATTATTGGGATCTATCCGCATCGGTACCGCATCATGAGCAGGACCGAGGTAGTGACCGTCGCGTTTGTTCCAGTATTCTCGGTTTCCAATCGAAATGTACTGCGGCAGATTTTCATTCAGCGACCCAAGACCATAGTGAACCCATGCGCCGAGATTGGGGAAATCTCCATCGTTCGAATGACGTCCTGAATGAAATTGCGTCTGAGCCCCGTGATTGCTGTCAGTTGTCCACATCGAACGAACAATCGCCAGTTTATCAACGTGCTTCGCGATGTGAGGAAACCAGTCACTGACCTCAATTCCGCTTTGACCGTGCTTCCGAAATCCCACCTGCAGCGGATAGAGCAAGTTTCGTTGATTGCCGTTTCCGTCGGGCACAACAAGCCGTTCAATGGCCAGTCTTTTTGGGTCCTGTGCCTCAGCAAACGGCGTTTCGGCAATCGTCTTGCCACCATACTTTGTCAACATGGGCTTCGGATCAAAACTCTCCATGTGGCTCAAGCCACCATTCATAAACAGCCAGATGACACTCTTTGCTTTCGGCACCGAATGCGGAGGCCCGGTTGGAGGAGCCCAACCGCCATCGCGCGCGTAGCCATCGCGTTGCAACAACGCTCCCAGAGCAAGACTGCCAAACCCCATTGCGGAATTTAGAAGGCAGGAGCGGCGGGGAAGGGCAGAGGGGGAGCGAAACGCAGAGTGGGAGAAAGGGAGATGGGTAGAGAAGGGGAGTTTTTTCATGGGAGGGTCCATTTTTCTGAATGGTGAATCATATGAACTATCATCGCGACAACTTCGTCATAGCTGCTGTAAAGCTGACGCACGCGATCGCGATGGGCATATTCACATTCGACTGCAAACTGAAGCCAAACTTGACTCTCTGCGGCTTCGGCCTCGCTGTCACTGAGTTTACTGATGAACGCTGCTTCATACCGACGTTTTCGCCACGCTTCGGCCATGTTCGCACAGACAGATCGTGATGATTGGCGAATTTGATCAACCAGGGAATATCGTTCTTCTGTCGGGAATGACTTCGATAACGCGAAAACCTCCATCGCCAACGAAAACGCCTTCTTGTAGACATCCAATTCCGTGTGTCGAACAATCTTCATTCCCAGCCTCCTCTTCTCCCTATCTTATGGTTCTCCCTATCTCCCACTCTCTGGGTCTCCCCGTCTGGCCTATCTCAGTGTGACGAAGTCATTGTGGTTGATCAGTGCCCAGATAAGATTTGCTCTTGCCGTTTCCGGAGACCCTCCGGAGAGTTTTCTCCACGACTCAAGAGCCGAGACACTGGCCGTGATTTCAGCCTCGCCAGCATTGATTCCAGTAACGACTCGAAACGCACTACGAGCAAAATCTTCGTCTTCAGGGACTCCATTGGATAATCGCTGTGCGATCTGTTGTGAAGCATCCAAAGCCAGCTGACTATTGCTCAGTGCCAGCGCCTGCTGAGGAACGATGCTCTGCTCTCGCCGATAACAGTCTTTGACCAGAGCTTCATCGAATGTCGTCAGAAACAAGCTCCGGTCGTTGTTCGAATGAAAGAAATAGAGACTGCGACGAGTTGATGCGGCCTGTTGATCAGCGGGGATGGATGGTCCGCCCATTGTGGAGTCGAGAATTCCCGCTATCGAAAGCAATGAATCTCGCACAAGTTGCGACTCCATTCGGATCGGGACTCGTCGCCACCAGTAACGATTCTCCGGATCGCTTACAAGATTGGGAGAAGAGGAGATCGGGGGATCGTGAGACGAAGCCGTCTCCTCTGCATTTTCTTCCCCATCTCCGTGTCTCCCCAACTCCCCCTCTGCAATTCCTTGGTTTCGCACAGAGGAACTCATGCGATAGACGGCCGATTCAACAATCAATGAATGCAGGTGCTTCATGCTCCAGCCACTTTCGATTAGCTCGGCAGCCAGCCAGTCGAGTAACTCCTGATTCACTGGCGGCGTACCTTTGCGGCCAAAGTCGAATACGGTGGGCACGAGAGGCTGTCCCATGTGGCGCGTCCAGATGTGGTTCACTGCCACGCGAGCCGTTAAAGGATTACGTCGGTCTGTAAGCCATATCGCCAATGCCGTCCTTCGGCCTGTACTGGTCGAAGAAAACTTGACCTCGGGATCATCCTTCCCGGAATTGAAGAACCGCGTTGGTGTCCACGCCGCACCAGTCATTCTTGTAAACTTCTCTTCAGGTTTGATTTCGGCCTGTAATGCCGCGCGAGATTTTTCGTGAGCCACACGTGAATCCTGAACAGCCTTTTCAGCCGCAGCTTTTTTATCAGCTGCGGCGACGAGAAGGGCTTTTTCAGCCACGGCGAGCGTATGAGCATTCTTTTCCGCCTGAACACGGCGCTCTGCCATGATTGCGGCAGCCGATTTCTCCTGCCGTGACGCATCTGCGGGATCCCATTCTGCTCGCTGAGCATCCGCGCGTTTTTCGGTGCTTTCCAGCTCCACTACTGCAACCAAGGAAGCCGCTTCAGCTACTTTCAAGTCCGCACGAGCACTCTCAGCCGCAACCTGAGCCATCTTTAGCGTCTGAGGACTACTCAGAGGATCAGAACCGGGCATTCGCAACGGAAGCTTTGGATCCAGAGCACGAATCGTGACTTCATGAAGAGCAACGAGAGCGTCAAAGGTGATCAGTTGCAACGCGCCATCGGTGCGGGGCAAAGGTGATTCCCATGCGATCACGGGCTCGTCGTCCAAAAAAGCGTTGACCAGAGTATCTCGCACCTGGACTCGCAGCGTGTAAGTTCGATTGAGTTCAATGGGCATCGACCGAACAGCTTCGCCACCGGGATATGTCCAGTTACCGCCGCGATTCCAGGCCGCCTGAACCTTCGAGCCGCCTGCGACAGCACTGACATAAACATTCTGCTCACTATCAGTTGCCGCAGCTGGCTGGGTTGGATCTGGCTGAGTCGCATCGAACGTGATCCCGACGCTTCGCCACTGGCTGCCACCCAGAATCGTAAATTTCAGAGAAGCCTCAAAATCGCGAGGCGGCTTGTCCACCAGACGCAGAGCAGCTCGCGTCGGACCATCCATTTTCTGTTCAAGTTTTCCGGGAGTGTGAGACCAATCGCCACCGAACAACTTCCATCGAGCAGCCTCCAATGTTTCGAATTTCTCCGTCACAAGGGGAGCCAGTTCTTCGTGTTCGTCCAGCGTGCTTTCTTCTTCCTTCTTCATTAACTTCACTACCGTTGATTCTGCGGCCAGCAGCTTTTCCTGAGTCTTTTGCACTTCGGCCTTAGCGGTTTCAGCCTGCTGCCGAGCCTTCAACAGGTACGCTTCAAAAACCCAGGGCCGACGTTCTGGCTCTCTGGCTTCTTCTGGAAGATTCACGGGGGAGATTGTGAGATCTGAAAAACTCAGCACCTGTGGAATACCGGGCTGAATGACGCGGGATTTATCCGGAGTTCGCTCATCGCCTCGAATGTATAAATAGGTTGGTTCGTCCAACAGACCGTCAAAGATCCGGGGAATCCCATCGCGAGTCAAATCAGACTCACCGGGCACAACATCCATTCGCACATGATACGGCTCAAAGAATGCGCGAAGGCGGTAATAGTCTTCCTGCGCAATAGGGTCGTACTTATGGTCATGACACCGCGCGCAGTTCATCGTCAGACCAAGCAAGCCCTTGCTGACATGTTCAACCGTTTCTTCCATCCACTGTGGTCTGTTAAAGAGCCAGTAGTTTCGCGCGAGATATCCAGTGGCCCGAAGTTTCCCGAGATCATTGGGATGCAATTCATCCGCCGCGAGCATCAGGCGAATCATCTCATCGTAGGGAGTATCGGCGTTTAAAGATTCCACGATCCAATCGCGCCAGTGCCAGATGTGCTTCTGGCTGTTTCGCAGCTGGTCTCCAAGTCCCCACCAATCGCTGTAACGCCAAATATCCATCCAGTGTCGTGCCCAGCGTTCGCCATGGCGAGGATCATCGAGCAGTTGTTTCACGGTCTGCTCATACCAGAGCGGAGACCCATTGGCTTCGCAGGCCGCAATCTCGTCTGCGTTCGGAGGGATACCAATCAGATCCAGATACAGCCGTCGCAATTGAATAATTCGTGCAGCCTCTGGTTGAGGCGAGACGCCATGTTTCCGCTGCTGTTGCTCCAGAAATGCATCGATCGGAGTACGGCACCGGTCAGAAGAATCAGCCGGTACCGAGGGCCGAACGATTGGCTGAAACGCCCAGTGTTGCGAAGGATCAGTTTCCGGCTGTTCATCCATCGGCGATTTTGCTCCAGCCGCAATCCAGCGGCGAATCAGCTCGATCTGTTCGGCGGTGAGAGGTTCGCCTTCCTCCGAGGGCGGCATTCTCTCTTCCGCATTTGAGGCCGCGATACGCTTCAGGAGAATGCTGCTTTCCGCCATCTCTCCGGCCACTACTGCAGTGCCGGACTCACCGCCTTTGATGGCCAGTGCGGCCGTATCCAAACGCAGCCCGGCTTCTTGCTTCAGGGCTCCATGACAGGCATAGCAGCGTTGCTGCAGGATCGGCTTCACCTGCGTCAGATAGTCCGCGGGTTCGTCCGCAGCCATCGCGTCAGAGATGAAGAGAAGGGCCGCCAGCCAGATGAAAACAGACACACGTCCCGTGACACGAAAAACTTGAGCATCGCAGTTCCACGGCCGCATAGAAGACGAAAGTTGATGCATGACGATTCATCATTCGTTGAAAGATGTGGGTCGCTGTTCCGAATTTCTGAACGAGACTCAAGGCACAAGCTTACCGTCAATCCGAAGGCCGTTGAAGCCTCCATAGATTCCAACTCCCCAACGGACAGGCTTAAGCTTTGGCTGCTGTTCAAGCTTTTTGGCTAATGCACCGGAAATTGCCGTCGATCCGATCCGCTTTCCGTCCTGTGAAATCGTCATTTCACGTCCGGACAGGGTAAACTCAAAGACGGTCGCACCAGACTTCCAGTCCGCCTTCGCGCCCAGATGACCGGGGATCTTCATGCGATACACAGAACCGTAGGACTTCCATTTGTCGTCCGCCAGAAACGGAAACGTGTCTGCATTCCATTCACACGGATACTTGGCCGACGTGGAAACAAACAGACTGTCGCCGCTCGTGACAAGGCTTGTAATCCGCTGCCCCCAGAGATTGCTGATGTCATGCTCACGATTCTCCACATCGTAGGGATGCACGATCTCCTTCGACAACACCGGATGAGAGAACATCCGCTGCTGAAAACGCCATCGCTCATGATCCGGGTTGTAATGCCAGACTTCGCCCCACGGCCAGACTCCCACGAACATCTCACCACCGCAAATGGCCGTAGTCTGCGCCTCGCGCGAACTGCCGGTGACACCTTCCAGCAGCGGGGGCCAGCCCGCGCGATCGCTAATCGTTGCTCCGTCGTACTGAAACAGTCGGCCAGTCGGGTACTGTCCCATCAACAACCGATCGTAAAACGAGATTGAGGAGTACAACTGATAGCTGACGTTGATATTGGGCTGCAGCAGTATGCGCCACTTGCCGTTTTCCAGAATGTAGAAGCCGCCGATGTTGGAGCCCGTCACGATCTGTTTGCGAAACTGACCCCAGGCAAATGTGGTTTCGCCAACAACCGGCAATGTCAGAACGCTGGCTTTTGAAAGATCGACGTCCAACTGTTCCGAAGTCCACGGGCAGGCATACAGCTTGCTGAAGCCATCCTCGTCACTCACGTATGAGCGATAGGCACGATCACGGCGATCAACATGATAGAAACACAAATACCCATCAGCGTAAAAGAACAACTGGTAACTGCCGCTGGCGGGCTTATCCAGAATTGTGCGACCATCATATTGAACGGTGCTGTCGCCAAATGTCAGCAGCCCCGAACCGACTCGCATGGTCTCTTCGGTTCCGCCCACTTCCGGAACGGCCTGCCACTGTTTCGCGGCCGGGTCCCATGCTCTAACGCCGCCATAGGTCGAATACACGACATCATCGCGAGTGTAGAGATAGGTTCCACAGAGATCGTTCGGCCGTGGCAGCAATTCCACATCAACGTTCTGATCGCTCTGCGTGGAACGAACATAGAACTGAATCGCATGCCGATCGGCTCGATAGCGAGTGTTGTAACCGTTCTGAAATCCGGCTCCGATGGTGATGGAAGCGTCTTCGCTCTGTACTTCAAAGAGTGATCCGAAGTTCTGGCCGATATCAATTCCTCGATCGACCGTGACCTGAACCCTCGTTGAATTTTCAGGTTGCTGAAACACAACCGGAGCGTATTTCGCGATCAACGTTTCTCCGCCACTCTGAATGTACTCCGGCGTGCCATCTTCATTCAGATCGAGTAATCGTTCTTCGATGGAAATCGGAGGCAGCACCAGCCCGGTATGCTGCAGTGCGATGCGATCCTGCGCGGGGCGATAGACATAGCTGCGGAAGTTGTCGCCGGTCTGAGTTCCCACGACGACGACTCGTTCTTTTTGCCCGGGCAGTACGATCGACTGCAACTGACTATGCTGGTGTTTGAAATCCGGATGAGTATGGCCGATGGTCTCCAGTCTTTGCAGCGGAGACAGGATCGGGGCGTGATCGTCAGTCTGACCTTCGTTTCGGACGAAATAAATTCCGCTGCCAGGATTTGGATCGTTGGCTCCATAGGTCGCTCCCGCGAGTACCAGATCCAGTCGTCCGTCGTGATCCAGATCCAGTGGAGCAGCCACAGCACGATGATGAATGCGAATGATCTCTCCTCGCGAGTCTTTCAGCGGCCCGAAGGAGCGGAATTCGAAGCGATCATTTTCCCCCAGAGGCTTCTCCAGCCTTAGCAGATACAACCATCCCTTGTCGGTGCCGACAATTAAATGCTGCTGACCACTTCCGTCGTAATCCCATAACGCCGCTCGATGAAACCCCCATCGAGTCATATGCTGGATGTCCGTGTCACCGTCGACTTTGAAAATCCCGTTCTGATCCAGAAGTGGAAATCGTAAGGACGATAACTTCGGCTGTCCGTCAGCAATCGTTAACTCGCGGAACATCCAGTGCGAATCGTTCTCCAGCAGAAAGCGACGGCCTTGAGAATCAGTCAGAATCTCAGTGAAGTTATAGCCTCGAGTGGGAACGTCCGTGCCGCTGATCCAGCGTTCAAAACGAAAACTCGGAACTGGTCCAGGCTGCTTCAGATTTCGACAGACAGCCAGGTCACAACCGCGTGAGATCAGCAAGTTTGGCCAGGGTCCGTCACCATGCACGGCCAGCACCGCGTGATAGTTGTAAGCGTCGTAACCATCGTCTGGAAGATCCTCAATGGTCAGCTCTCCGAGATCACGAAACACGGGCTCGTTCTCGGACCCACTCCCGGCTCTCTGCAGGTAACGAATCTGGTTTCCGTTCATGCCGCTCAGCACGATCAGGTCATCTGAGTTTGTCTCAGCGTTGTGGTACATCACTGGTCGAGAAGCACCGCCCGGATAGCGAATGCCGTTCTCCGTACCTTCGCCGATCAGCAGTGTCTGACCATTCTCATCTTTCAACAGGTGTTGCGGTCTTGCGTGCTCAACGGCATCTCGCTTCTTATAAGCGACCCCGGCGAACACCGGCAGCCCGTGGTCAGTGTCAACATGCGGCAGCTGCCAAAGCACTCCGCCCCAGTCGCCAATGATCAGATCGGCTCGCGTCGAATTCTTCGGACGATAAACAGTGGGGTACGTGTAATTGAAGTTCTCCGGCCAGATCGATTCCGGATGTTCGGCCAGTCGATACTTTGGATTGACGAACGGGATGTTGAATGACAAGCCTTCTTTCGTCCGCAGCGGTTTCGCAGCAACCTCCAGCGTGATGTTCGGAAACTCGCCCACACGTCGCAGGCAGGAGATGTTTCCCTGTCGATCCGTACCGATGGCTTCTTCCCGTCCATCGCCGTCCCAATCGACGGGCTCAATCATCAGCACAACATGCCCAAGTTGGTCGCACAACCGAATCGGTTCACCAATGGTTTGCAGGTCTTTCGAAGGATAAAGATAAACACCATCCCACAGCCGAGCAATCAGCAAATCCTGCGCATCGGGGGCTGACCACGAGACAACATCGGCGCTCACGATGGTTCCGAACGACAGGCGCCCCGAGTCCGTTCGCAATTCGGTGAGCGAACCAAATTCCACGTTCGACTGCGCTTGGCAGACAGCGATATCACCGAGGCATGCCACGATGGCAAGCAATCTCAATAAACGATTCAAAGAGTTCATGGATGGCTCGCGAGTGGAAAAAGAGACTTACCTTTTTCGAAGAGCCATCCTGCAGTCTGAATCAGGTGGCACTGATTCTCCGATTCTCTCAACAAGGTGGTTGAATAAATACTGCCAGACCGCTTCATGCAGGAATTTACCGGACGCATCTTTTACCGCAGCACCGGTCGGGGCGACGGAACGGTGAGCTCGCTTCTCGTCATTCCTGACATCCGCGTTCGTGATCAGACGCCTCGAATTCCCGAACGGGGCCGGCACCTGATCGCCATTGATAATTGGGCCGAACTTTGCCAGCCCCGGCAGTGGCCAGCTTCGGCAATAGTGATCACCACTCCAGCCACCATCGAGCACAGGACTGAAGCCAAAGAATCGATTCGCTTCGGTGGCTGCTTGCAGACCCTGCCACTTTCAGACTGATCTTGCGGCCCGCAGAACATCACAACTCGCTCAAATTTCTGGTGTTTTGCAAAGCGGGCAGCCGTCGTCGAACCATGCGAACTCCCCGCCATGATCACTCGATCCCAACGCATTCCGCCGTTGGTGCTGTTCATGAGATATCGCCATTTCCCCTGCGGATTCTCTTTGTCGAGCCACTTCACGAACTGAAAGGTTCGCTCCATCATCCCAGCGGGCTTCGGGATGGAGACAACGTCACTAAAGTCTTCTCCGGTGGCCGCTTCAAGTCGGATCTTCCCAAGGAAATACTCATCCTCCGGCGCAGGCTCTTGATCGAATTTTCCGAACCCGCCATTGGCATAATGCACCTGAATGGAATCCACTCTCGAGTCCGAAAAATGCTGTCTCCTCATTCGACGCCGACGATCGATAAGCCTCGGGATTTAACAATGGCCTCCTGCTGTCTCGATCTACTAAGAGCCGTTGATATCGATATTAAACACGTCGCCCGGGACATGCCACTTCCCGACATGCAGCACCTGCATAAACCTCTGCCTGTCAGGCAGGATCGACCACAACCGCTGCTCGGATTCGAGCTACAGGAGCGATGGCTCAACTGGTGACAATGTGTGATAACGGAGCCCATTGAGATGCTGCCATGACTAACTCAGGACGCGCTCGATCTTTGCAGAAAAATCTCTCACGGTAAACGGCTTGGAAATCAGTTCGGCAACACCCGCTCGAGCCGCGCCGGTTTGCAGTTGATCGTCGATAAATCCCGATATCACGACGACTGGAAGGTTGGGACAGAGATCTCGCACGGCGGCAGCAATCTCGAGGCCCGGCATGACGGGCATGTTGTAGTCTGTGATGACAATTTGAAACGCGGTCGGATCGTTACGAACCGCATCAAGTGCCGCGAGCGGATTGTCGTACGCACTGACGGTGTACCCCATGCGCTCCAGCATCAGCGTCGACATCTTCAGCACGGACGCATCATCGTCGATCAACAAGACATGCCGACTCTCGTTAGGGATGGGTCTGTCAACTACGGCTACATTACTTGCGGCTACAGTACCTGCGGCCACAGTACCTGCGGCCACAGAGACGGCGGCCACAGCATCCGTGGTCAGGGTATGCTGGTAGGGTTCATTCTCGAGCGGCCGGTCAGCAGTATCGCCCACGACCTCCGGGAAGTCGATGCTGAACTTCGTTCCCTTGCCCAGCTCGCTGTCTACGTGAATAGAAGCGCCGTGCACTGTTACGATCCCCTGAACAACAGACAAACCCAGTCCTGTTCCTTCACCGAGGGGCTTTGTCGTGAAGAATGGTTCGAAGAGTCGGTCTTGAATCTGCGGGGCAATTCCGGGGCCGTCGTCACTGACGGAGAGTCGGACAACTCGGGAGGTGTGATCAAATGGACCTGCAGGCAGCGGACAAATTGCCAGTTCAGGAGCATTTGCATTGATCAGTTCGACACCAATCTCGATCGTGCCCGATTGACTGCCAATCGCCTGCGCGGCGTTCGTGACGAGGTTGATGATAATCTGCTCAATCTGTGTTTTGTCAGCCAGTATCCAAGACGGTTCCGCTGCACAGTGAACTATCAATGAAAACCGGACTGGCAATGTGGATTTCAGCATCGCCAACGCATCATGAACAACGGCTGCAAGAGGGATAGGTCGCAGCTCTGTCGGTTGCTGTCGGCAGTAAGAAAGAATCTGCTGCACGAGATTTCTCGAACGGATTCCGGACCAGTAGATTTCCCGGAGGTACTGCGCGAGTAACTCATTTCCCTGGATTTCCTTCTGAGCCAGTTCTGCATTCCCAAGGATCGCGGCGAGAGCGTTGTTGAAGTCATGTGCGATGCCACTGGCGAGCGTTCCAAGGGCTTCCATTTTCTGCGATTCACGCAGTTGAGATTCCAGCGATTTGTTGGCTGCGTCCGCATGCTTCCGTTCTGTAATGTCGATCGCAAGAACAAAAAATCCGATCACGTTTTGATCTGCATCGAGGTCAGGTACATAGTTCACGAGAAAATGGCAGGCCTTGTCATCCGGAGACCAAAAGACGCTATCAAATGTGACGTGCTCACCCGCCAGTGCCCGGCGAGTAAACGGCTCCACCTGCTGAAAGAGATCATCCCCCAAAACTTCGGGCATCGGGTGTCCTATCACCTGATCGTGAGATCTTCCACAGAAGTGTTCATAGTGATTGTTGGCGAACAGGTAACGCAGATTTCTGTCGATTCGAGCAACCGGCCCGGGAACATGATTGGCGATCAGGGCAAGTTCACGGCGGCTTTCTTCCAGAGCCAGCTCGGCCGTTTTTCGATGCGTCACATCCTGATGACTGACGATTAACCCCGGCCGAAGCCCCAGCATTCGAGTCACTTGCACATGAAACCAGCGATTTTGATCCGGCGAATGACACGGATACTCCATTGAAAATTCTGACTGGCGTCCTTCCAGAACCGCTCGTATTCCTGTCAACAACTGAGCGGAATTGGTACGGCTACATTCCCTGCCAGGCAGATTGCAAATCTGCAGATAGTTGACCCCAATCGGATTTGCCAACTCGGCCGAACCACCGTTGTCTCTGGCATACCGTCGCCACGCCTCGTTGACCGCAATGATCACTCCATTCTCGTCAAGAGCGGCGATATGCTTTGCCAGGGAGTCAAATATCGAAACATGAAATTCTTCACGTGTTCGCAGTTTGGATTCGGCTGCCTTGATCGCAGTGATGTCCGTCAGCACAATCCGGTGCAGAAACGCGCCGCCTGCGTCCTGAGATAAATTGGAGTCGAGCTGAACCCAAGTTGCGATTCCGTCCTTGTGAAGCAAACGCAATTCACAGGATTCGGTTTTGCCAGAAATCATCAGCCGGTGACGATGACCGTAAAAAATATCCTGATCGTCTGGCACAATGAATTTACGAAATCGGGCCATGGCGATCGAACCAGGAGTGACGCCGAGCAGATTGCAGACGGCCAGATTGGATTCCAAAATCAACCCATGGGCATTCAGCGTGCAATACCCAATCGGGGCGTGATGATAGAGATCGAAATACATTGAACCGGAACTATCCAACTCGGCCTGTTTTCGCCGGAGTTCTTCGTTCTGTAGTTCCAGTTCGATCTGGTGAACTCGCAGTTCATGAATCAGGATCTGCATCAACTCCGGAGACATCGTCTCGGCGGTGTTGGCAATCCCCTGAGGTTCGTGGCGAATTTGTTGTTCCGCGTTTTGTCGCAGGGTTTGCGTGTCGAGAACACGTAATGGACGGTTCATTTCGAATGACTCCGGTGAAATGAAAACACGAGCAGGAACTCGGCCGGGGTATTTCAGGTGTTGAGAGTCGATAGGTGTTAAGGTGTTAGTGCAGATCAATACGAATCAGATCAGCCGCGGGGCCACAGCGGATTGTCGATTTAGAAACGTCGCCTTTAAGAGGTGTCGCCTTTCGCTCCGCGAAAGTTGCGTGGCTTTCGCAGAGCGAAAGACGACACTACGCAGCCCGGCCGCAAGGGCGACTTTACCGTTTACTCTCCCGTTTCCGCAATGGACCTGATCAATCGCTCGGTCGTTGAGAATGCGTAGGTTTGCCCGGATGCATCGACCAGTGTCGAAACGGTGACCCAGACATCAAGAATTCTGCCATCCTTCGTCAGGCGTTTGGTTCGCAATGGCTGCGGTGGTTCTTCGCGATTATACGTGGAAACACTCTCGAAGAAGTCTTTTCGCAACAGCTCAGGAGCACACTCCCTGACGTTCAGCGACAACGCTTCGGCTTCACTCCAACCATACAGCCGCACAGCAGACGGATTCCAGGCGATAATGCGGCCCTCCAGATCATGCACCGTGATGGCGTCACTGGAATCTCGCACAACAATCGCCAGACGAAGCTGATCGTTCGCCTTTGCGAGTGCTTCTTCAACGCGTTTCGTTGCGGTAATGTCGACGAACGTAATGACGACACCTTCGATCACATTGTCCAGAGTTCGATAAGGTCGAATCCGCATCGTGAACCAGGAACCGGACGTTATCTGCACCTGCAGTTCGCGAGATTCCAGAGTGTCATGCACAGCCTGAGCATCGACCGTCAGACTATCGTAATCCACCAGATTCGAAACAATGTGACCGACCGGTCGCCCCACATCACTGGGAATCAGATTGATCAACTGAGCGACCATTGGCGTAAATCGAAGTATGCGCAACTGCTGATCGACAAAGATCGTGGCAATGCCCGTACCGGATATCAGGTTGTTCATATCGTTGTTGGAACGAGTCAGACCCAGCACCTTCTCCTGCAGCTCGGTATTGACTGTGGAGAGCTCTTCATTGATCGACTGCATTTCCTCACGCGAGGTTTCCAGTTCTTCGTTTGTCGACTGCAGCTCCTCGTTGACGGACTGCATCTCTTCGTTGGACGACTTCAATTCTTCAGTCGAACTCTCCAGTTCTTCCTGAGTACACTGCAGATACTCATCTTGAGCATGGAGTTCCTTTCTCAAGGCCGCTATGACTGCCTCGGTTTCCGAAGACGCCTCTGGGACTTGAGCCGCTTCGCCGGAGAAAGCCGCTGAGGAGACAGCAGTCGATGACTCCGTCGCCTGTTGCAGGATAATCAGGTACAACGACACGTCCGCAGGATCAGCGGCCTCATTGACTCCCGTTAGCGTCGAAGAAATGACGGGGCAGACGCTGAGCTCCACTTGAGTAAAATGGCCGTTGGTTTTGACAGACACTCCCGGGGCGTGCACGATCTCCCGAGTCGCCACGACCCGTTGCAATGATACGGCAAGCTCATGCCTCAGTCCTACGCGAGCCATCTTCAGAATGTTGTTGATGCCTGCTTCACCCGAACTGGGCTCCAGATACAGGCCCGTGCGACCATGCAGATAAAGAATGTCGCCATTGGCTTTCACCAGCGCGGCCGAGACACCAAGATGATGCAGCAAAGTCTGTTCAACAAGTTCACGAAGAGGACGTTTCACAGGGCCGGCAACCTTTACGGAAATCTTCGGCATAAAAGTATCAATTGTGGTCAGAGATGCCAGTGTGGTCAGAGGTGCCAGAACTCGTCCGCGGAATGAGTTCTGCATCTTTGCTTCACCAGCTTGTCTCTGATAGAGCTTGGCTTTTCGGTCGAGCGTCGAGAACAAATCGTTGTAGTCATTGATCCCCTCCGAAGAACCCAGAAACAGAAAACCGTTCGGTTTGAGTGCAAAGTGGAACAGAGGAATCAGCTTCTTCTGCAGTTCGGCCCCCAGATAGATCAAAACATTGCGGCAACTGATCAAGTCAAGCTTCGAAAACGGTGGATCTTTGTTGACGTCATGCTCTGCGAACACCACCATATCTCGAATATTTTTCTGCACGCGATAGCCGCGGCCTTCTGGTTCCGCGATGAAAAATCGCGACAGCCGCTCCGGAGTGATGTTCGACGCAATGCCGATGGGAAAAACTCCGGCCCTCGCTTTTTCGATCGCTCGAATATCGATGTCAGTGGCAAAGATCTGAGCCGCGATATTACTGCGGCCTAGATCCATCTGTTCGCGCAGCAGAATCGCGATCGAATACGCTTCTTCGCCCGTCGAACATCCGCAGATCCAGATTCGAATCACTTCTTTTGTCGCGGAACCTGCCGACGATGTTTTGGCTACGAGCTGTGAAATCACCTGAGCTTCAAGAGCCTGAAACGCTTCGGGATCACGAAAGAAGTTCGTCACCCCGATCAGCAGATCTCGAAAGAGTGCATCAATCTCTGCTGGCGATTGCTGCAGGTACTTCACATATTTTTCAATGGTCTCAATCTGACGCACGGCCATCCGACGTTCGATGCGGCGATAGATGGTGCTTGGCTTGTACTGAGAAAAGTCGTGCGAGGTCTGAGATCTCAACAACGCGAAGATCTTCGTTAGAGAACCGACCAATGCCGGTTCAGGCCCTGCAACGGGTTGTGGAAACTTTCCAAACAGTTGCGATGTGTAGATCATCAGTTGAGCGACCATTTCTTCCGGCGGCAACTCATAATCAACCAGCCCCGTCGCGATCGCACTGCGCGGCATGCCGTCGAACTCGGCGGTCTCCGTCTTCTGAGCGACGATTATTCCGCCTTCGCTCTTGATGGCTCGAATACCGCGCGTACCGTCGCTGCCGGACCCGGACAACACCACGCCAATGGCTCGCTGATGCTGGTCCTGAGCCAGCGAACGAAAGAAGAAATCGATCGGCAGTTGATGTCCTCGCGGCTCGGTTGGTTCCAACAACTGCAGAACTCCGTTGAGCAGAGCCATATCATGCCTGGGCGGAATCACGTAGACATAATTCGGCCGAACGACCATATCGCCTTCGACTTCAACCACGGTGAGAGAAGTCTTGCGTCCCAGAAGCTCCGCAAGAATACTCTTATGATGGGGAGCCAGATGCTGAACCAGCACGAAGGCCATTCCCGGACCGACACCCTCGGGAATTCCAGACAGGAATTTCTCAAACGCAGCCAGTCCACCTGCCGACGCTCCGATGCCGACGATGGGAAAAGATGGTATGGTTGATGGTGCTTGTGAAGATTCGACGACGGGCAACATGAACAGGTCCTGCGTCAAACGCACTTGGCAATGACGATTCGAAACGATGACGATTCGAATCGATGAGGTCTCTTAGTTGGCAGCGTATTAAAAAAAAGGTGTCTGGACCACTGCAGCGTCTGATAATTCGCAACGTTTTGTGCCGCCTTCAAAGTTGCCGACGACTGGACGAAATACAACCAAATCGCGACACGTCGCGAAGTCCTTTCCGGCAGACTCACCTTGTATTTAGATTTTGGTTTTATGCATCGAAGATGCCGCGTTCTGCCACACCAAAACCATAATGGCTTGATGGGGCACGATGCATCGTGCTGGATCCCTCTGTCGTTTCCAACCCCTCGCTCACATGGCGTGAAGCCGGTATGGTGTCAAGCATTCCGTCGCATTCCCCTTTCGTTGGCCCCCCAGACAACCGTTGGCCCCCCAGACAACACCAACAATGGAGAGCCCCGTGACTTTGAGGCACTTCTTCAGAAGACCGGAACTATCATGAGTTCAGCAGAAAGAACCGCCATGAATCGCTTTGTGGTAAGATTTCGTAAACTTGAATTCGCAGCCCCCGGTTCCCATAGTCATCGACGACCGGTCAGCACTTGAAGTTTGATGAGTAGATCGCCAAAAAAACGATGACGAAAAAAGGGATAACCATGCTGCAGCTAAACGTTTCTGTACCGGCGAGATCGATGGTTTTCTGCCTGATGCTCTTTGCGACGCCATTGGCTCACGCTGATGATATTATGACGCCGTGGGAGCAGTCGTATGAAGGCACCAACGCAACTGGACCGCACGTGCTGGGGTTGTGGAAGTTTGATTCGGAAGACGGCGTTGATTCCTCGGGAAAGAATCCCAAAGGAGAAATCCGCAATGGAAGACTGGCTTCCGACGGGAAATACGGCGGTGCTTTGGAGTCGTTTGCGGGATATCCGGAAGCCGATCAGTCTCACGGTTTCGTTGTCGCCAATTCGCCGCGTCTCTCACCCGGCGGAGCGTTCACAATCGAACTGTGGATCAAGCCCAAGCCAGAATTTGAACAGCGAGACTGGTCGGTCTTGATCGATAAGAAGTACGCTGGTCATGATGACTATCAGTTGTCGATTGGAGCCGCCGATGGCAAACAACAGCGGCGACTGACTTTGTCCCTGGGCTTTTCTTCAGAGTCGCAGAACTTCCTTTCCGAACCCGCCGCGTTCGTGATCGATGAATGGGTTCATCTGGCCGCCACGTACGACGGCAAAGGTAAGGTCCGCTTTTTTCGCCATGGGGAATCACTGGGTGGTGCGGATGCTCCTGGGCGAGGGGCGATCTCCGCAGGTTCACAGGCCCTTTCGATCGGTGATCGACTGGGCAGTAGTTTTCCGGGCTTTCCCGGCTATGTCGATGAAGTCCGGCTGACCAGCGGCGTTCGTGAATTTGGACAGGTACGGATCACGTCCGAGTGGCCTCGAAAGGCTTTCGTGAGATTCGAACCCGCGCCAACGTGGACGGCATCGATTCGTAATCTGAGTCCCAAACCCATCACCGGAGCAATGTTGCAGGCTATGATCGAAGGCCATGCGATTCAGCAGGCTGCAGTGCTGGAGATTGCTCCAGGCTCCGTGCACACTGCCGAGTTCACTTTCGATACCAGTCTCCGCCCTGATACGTATCCGGTCATGCTCAACGTAACAGTTCCCGGTGAAACGTCACGGCAGTTTACAGAGACCACGACAATTCATCTGGTGCCTCGTCAGTTGCCGCACAGAATGCCGGTGGTCATGTGGGGGATCGGCGGCGTGACGGATGTTGTGAGCGAACTGCCGCGGCTCAAACAGATCGGCTTTACTCATTGCCTTGGCGGGGAAGTGGATTACAAAGCGGTGACCTCGTCAGACGTTCCGGTTTCGATGTTAAAGCCGGAACGGGTTCCCGCAACGATCGAAATGCTGGATACAGCGCTGGCCAATGACTTTCGCATCCTTGCGGCCACGTCGCCCCCGTACTTTGCTGGTTATCTGAAGGAGTACTTGCAGGTCGATCGGGAGGGCAAGGCTTACAAGCGTGAGGCTTTGACGCCGAACGTTCCTAAAGTGCTGCACGCGTTTGAAATGGCTGGCGCGTCGATCGCGAAGACGTATGCGGATCATCCGGCGTTTGAAGGAGTGCTGGCAAACTCTGAAATCCGCGACGAGAGTGAAGTGTCGTTCTCGGAATCTGATCTCGCGGCTTATCGTCAGGCGTTTGGTCAAACGGCCGAGTTTCCGGAGTGGGTAACGTCGAAGTATCCCCCGAGTTATACCACGCTGAAGAATTTTCCGTCCGATCGAGTCATCCCGGAAGATCATCCGCAACTGCAATTTTATCGCTGGTGGTGGTCGATCGGTGATGGATGGAACGCCGCTCACTCTGCTGTGCATCGAGGTCTTCATGCGCAGTCGACGCGGAAGGACTTGTGGTCGTTTAATGATCCGGTTGTGCGTTGTCCACCTTTGTGGGGCAGCGGGGGCGAAGTGGATGTTCTGTCACAGTGGACATATACCGATCCGGATCCTCTGCGAATGTCGTTGCCGGTTGATGAACTGTTTGCCATGGCTGGCGGACGCCAACCTGCAGCGCGAGTGATGAAGATGACTCAGCTGTTCTGGTATCGCTCTACCACAGCTCCTGCGGAAAAGTCACCGCGCGATGGAGATTCGCCAGCGAAGTGGGCTGACAAGGATCCGAACACCAGTTTCTTCTCGATTCATCCTCATCATCTTCGTGAAGCATTCTGGACAAAGATCGCCCGACCAATCGAAGGTATCATGTATCACGGCTGGAGCTCTTTGGTACCCACTGACGGCAGCCACGCTTACAAGTACACCCATCCTCAGTTGCAGCATGAGCTGACTCGGCTGATTCACAATGTTGTGCAGCCACTCGGACCGGCGTTGCGTCAGGTTTCGGCGGCGAAGAGTGACGTGGCGTTTCTGGAAAGCTTCACGACCTTTGCTTTCACTTCGAAAAGTACGTGGGGATATGCCGGTGGCTGGCAGTCAGATGTCTACTTTGCCTTGCAGCATGCTCATCTGCAGCCGGAAGTGATTTACGAGCAACATGTGCTGCGGGATGGGCTCAGGGATTACAAGGTTCTGGTTCTCTCCGACTGCGAAGTCCTGACTCAGCCCGTGGTGGACGAGATTCACGCGTTCCAGAAGTCGGGCGGAATCGTGATCGGTGACTCAAATCTTTGTCCGGCCATCAAGGCGGATTTCAAGCTGGTGCCGTTTCGTCGTCAGAAGGATGCAGCGGCCGATAAAGCTCAGTTGCTGAAGCTGGCGGAGGAAATTCGTCAAATAGTGGACGGTCGATATCAGCGAGTTGTTGAGACAACGTCGCCAAACGTGGTTCCTCATCGTCGCCGCGCTGGCTCAGCCGACTATATTTTTCTGGTCAACGATGCTCGGGAACCCGGCGACTATGTGGGCCAATATGGCCTGGTACACGAACAAGGCGTCCCAACAACAGCCGACGTTAGACTGCGTTCGAACGCAGCCGCCGTCTACGATCTGGTAACTCATCAGTCAGTCCCGTTTCAGCATGATTCAGCCACCGGAGATTTGATAATCCCGGTCACACTCGGTCCGTGTGATGGCAAACTGCTGATGGCGGTCGAAAAGCCAATCTCGAAAGCCTCAGTAACAGGCGCTGATGAAATCACTCGCGGAGCACAGTGGACCGGGGAAGTTCAGATATTGGACGCTGATGAGCAGCCAGTTAATGCTGTGATCCCGGTTCACGTTGAGGTGTTCGATGCGGAAGGGCGAGTTTCTGAATTCAGCGGCTATCACGCTACGATGAAAGGGGGTCTGACTGTTACCTTGGATATCGCCTCAAACGACCAGCAAGGTGTCTGGGAGGTGCGTGTGCATGAGCTGGCTTCAGGTCAACGTGCACGACATTTCTTTCGCGTTAGATAGATAGGCTCCAGTCCCAAAGAAGATCGCGTTTGGAGCCTAACTGGACAGCGCCATCTGTGAAGAGTCGGATTCACCGAAGTTGCCTTTTGATCAATGTTTGCCGCGTGAACGAAGTCCCTTCTCCCCCTCGGGGGGAGAAGGTGGCCGATAGGCCGGATGAGGGGGGGGCTTAGAAGGCAGCGTGCTAAAACGGCCCCCTCGCCCCGGCCCTCTCCCCCAGTTTTTTGCAAGAACGCTGCCAGGTGACGCCACGCAGCATCCGCAAAAAAATGGGGGAGAGGGGGAAATATGGCGCTGTCCAGCGAGGCATCAATTCTTCGGGGCGTGGTCAATCCGCAGCCGCTTGTAATACCCGGAGTGCCAGGTGGGAGAAGTTCCGATCAGCCAGGGACTGCTCACATGGCTGGGGACTTTCGAATCCGGCAGAGGATAGGATTCTATGTTGAATAAGAAATCCTGCTGACGCGTTCCTTCGGCCCCAGGCTCTATGGTCACGTCAATATCCGACCAAAGGAAGCGAAGTTCGCTGGTCACACGGGTATCGGTGACATGTGCTGCCGACTGGCTGTGTGCCTTTCGATCTTTGACGACGCGCAGTCCACCGTTCTCGTCGTAGTCATAGTAGTAGGCATTCAATGATTGCGGACCATTGTTCTTTGTTGCGTAGAGCGACAGTTGAACGCCTTTGCGGTCTGCCCCCATCAAGGTGACTCCAAGAATTGCCGAAGCCTTATCGGCAGGCTGGTCGACTCCCAGGTAAAGAGCTTCTGGTGTCCATGCGAGTCGAATACTGGTCGGATTATCATTCGCCTGAGCCGGATCTCGCGGCACCAGCCGAGACGATTTACTGAGCCCCCAGAATGCTTCGTTCAACTGACCATCGAGAGTCACATCGGCATCGGTGATGGCCACCGGGCGATGTTCAAATTCGGTATCCTCGAGCTGGAGTTTCTCCATCAGAGTTAGCCCGTTCTCGATGAAGGGCCTTGCCAGTTTCTGACCGTCTGCATTAAAAACGGTAGCGATGTAGAGGTTCCAGTCTTCTCGATGGCGTCGCAGAATCTCGTCACGTGCGGGAAACCCGTGCGGTTCGGCAGGATCACGGCCACGAAGATGTGATTCAAGCCACAGGAAGACTGAGTCGATGACAATTCGTTCGCGGCGAACATGAGTCTGTCGAACTGGATCGTCGTTTGTCAGTCGCATCGCTTCATCAAGCCAGCGATACGCATCAGTAGAGAATTCGCTGTCACAAAACGCTTCGGCCCAGACCTGCCTTTGAACATCCACAACGCGAAGAGAAAGATCGGCTTGTCGCTGCTCGATTCTCTCCAGCAATTGATGCATCGGCTTTGCGGCGGGACCGTAATAGCCATTGCAAAATGCTTCTACCAGCAAATCAGGGTTCTTTGAAGGATCATCGATCAGCTTCAAACCAACCCAGGTTCTCAATGGCATGAACGACTGCAAATCGACGCTCACAGGTTCTGCGTTGATGCCTGCGCCGAAGAGATCTTCAATCTCGATCGTGACAAGCTCTACGCCCGACTTCTGAAACATCTTCACATCTTCCGAGATTGCACGTACATTCGTCGATGGGGCGAAGAACCCGGGCGGATGTTGCTGAAAGACTCGCCAGTAGTCCCACACGCCAAGCTTGCAATCTTTTTGCTGCCAGCCAGCGAACACAGACATTAGCCTTTTGTTGCGAGGATGAGTCAACGGATGAGTCAGATCTGAGAGGCCGTAGTTGTCGCAGTATCGCACAACCACATTCGATGCCGGCCGCAAAGTGTGAGGCGCGTTCAAGGTGAAGTTATAAGCTTCCGTCTGGACCGTGACGTTCGGGAATTCATCCTTGAGACCGTTGGCGACGTGGTTTACGAATTCAATTAAGGGCCCGCTTTCAGAGCCCTCGCGTTCCATCACGGCCTTGCAATCAGGACAAAGACACAGGTTCGCTGTGTTGTCATTTTGCGACAAGACCAGCCACTCTGCGGATGCTCGTCCTTCTGTTTTTGCAGCAGTCTGATCATCTCGCAAAAATTGTCTGGCTCGGTCCAAAACGATGCGGCGAACATCGGAGTTGGTCATGCACAGTTGCGTCCACGCAGACGGAGTCCCCATGTCGTCGGTAATTCGCTTACCAGCCGAATCCATTCCGAAGTATTCCGGATGAGTATTCGCGAACTCCTTTGATGAGATAAAGTTGCCGAAGGAATGCACGCCCGTCGGAATCATTCTGGAGTGGCCGCCGACCGCTTCTCGACCGTCGATAATGTTCTTGTTCCAGACTCGAAACTTCTCCGCTAGTCGGCCATCCTGAGCTGGGTAGCCATAGGGAAACCCTGTGAAAATTTGCCGAACTGGAAAGGCAGGGCGGCCACTTCTCTCGACTGCCGGCAATGTCAGTGTTGAGCGTTCCGGCACAACTTCGGTGAAAGGATCCAGTACCAGAATCCCAACTTCCTTTTCCAGGAACTCGGTCACAGAATAGATTGTTCCTCGCGGCGGCCCACCTGCGAGAATGATCGATGGTGCCGCAATTCGAACGTGCCATTCCTCGGGCTTCATGCCCGCCTTGTCAAAGCCCGCAAGACTGGCTGCACGAGTGGTACCGACATAGATGCTTGTTGCGGGTGCGGCAGGATCGTCTTCGTTAATGATCCTGAAATCTGCGTTGGTCACCTGTTTCAAAGCCACCGATAACCACTCGGCGGCCGTGACTTCTTCAGGACTGGGCTTTGTCGGTGTCACGATGACATAGTCTGTGCGACCATCCTTCGACAACGTGATCTCTTCAGCTTGTAGCCGGGAACTCAGAGCCAGCAAGCAGACCAGTATGCAGCGAGCAACCATGTTTTCGCTCTTCAAGTGTCCAACAGAAATGAGACGAGACTCAAAACGACGTAACCCCGCCACATTCATTCCGGTGCGGGTACAAGCAGTTTTCTCATAGCATAACCCATCGCCTCACCAATGAGACAATAGGTTTCCGCATTTGAGTTCCAGTGATATCCCTGTCCGCTGGGAGATTGTTCCTGCGGACGCCAGAATGATTTGGTGCAGACAAAGGCAACGTTGCCCTGAAACTCCGGATACTCCGCAACTGCCGCCGCCTGTGCTTTCATCAATGAAAATGTTTCATATCGTTGTACCTGTTCTTCAGAGTCGAACGTTCCAGAGATCATTCCGGAACCAAAACTGCCGTGAGCTTTTTGCAATGGCTCAACACCTGGAGTGAATTCGTGTGCACGTTGGCGCAGGATATTCTTCAAGAGTGACCTCTACGACTTTCCGGGCGGGTCAAAACCATTCAAGATGTCTACTCTGCCATTTCACGCTCAATGTCGCTGTCAGACAGACAGCCTCTTCTTATGTCTTGATGGTCAATCCCGAAATGTTTCCACTCAAGCGAGTTCGACAGTCGGGATCTTCACGTTTCCTCAATCATTGTCGATCAACATCAACGGCCGTTTGGCCTGATGATGTCCCTTCTGTTGCCGGAGCAAAAATTGAAAATTTCAGGATCAGCCATTTTGTGCCTGCTGTGTTGTTGCTCGTCTGGAAGAGCGGATGATTTTCGAATCCTGTCCTGGAACGTCGAAAGCAATCGTCCGGGACAGCCTCCCGTGAGCGATCCGGCCACGATTGCGACTGAAATTCGTCAACTGGCCACCACTGAGGCAACTCGTTTTTCCATCCTGATTCTCAGCGAAGTTGAACCTGTAACAGTCGATCGTTTTCAGTCAGCTGCGGCCGAAGGTCTTGGCACAACTGTTGATTTTGTAACATCTGCCAGCGGAGGATTCGGCGACACAGACAGTTTGATGATGCTTGTTGATACGTCAAAATTCGAGATTCAGGATGCCCTCGAAATCCATCGCCACGGCGGCTTAAAAGGAAACTTTACCAATCCTGCGGACGCTTCAGAACCCGGAGCGTTGCGTGCTCGTTCGCCACTTGCGGTCAAGCTGGCTTTCAAGTCGAACGGAACGACGTTCTGGGTGATCGCCAATCATCTGGCCCGAGGTGAGGCAGACCTTCGGACTGAGCAGGCTCGAATGTTGCGTCAATGGGCGATGGATTCTCGTGAGCCGGTCGTAGCGGCTGGAGATTTCAATTTTGACTTCGACTTCAAAACTCAACAGGGGAATCCTGGATTTCAGGCGATGATGGAAGGAGATGTCTGGACCTGGCTAAAGCCTGATCCATTGGTTGACTCCAACTGGTCTGATGATCGCCAAATCAAGGATCGACGAGTTGATCGTTATCCGGATTCAATTCTGGATTTTGTCTTTGTGGCCAACGATGCGAAAAAATGGAATGGTGTCTCCAATGTTGTTGTACGGCGTGGAGATTTTCCAGACAGTGACAAGACCAGCGACCATCGTCCATTGTTGACAGCTTTCCGGCTGGCAGGCCAACCCGTTAAATAGGACAATAGGCAGTCTTGAGTTCGGTGCCGCATATTCCACTTGTGTCGTTCCGCTGGCAACTCTTCATTCAGGCCTCGAGTACTCCATGGCTGCTTCGAAGTTACTCGTTGAGCGAGTTCGACACCTGCTTTCAAGACGTCGAGGGATTACCGAGAAGAAAATGTTCGGTGGAGTCTGCTTCCTGCTGAACGGAAACATGCTGGTTGCCGTCTGGAACGACTCGTTGATCGCTCGATTGGGCATCGAGCAAGCCATCATCGCACTGAAGGAACC
>CAMAXD010000003.1 GCA_945861975.1 Candidatus Kuenenia stuttgartensis
AGTGACGGAACCTCGCGGGACCAACCTGAGCCTCAGGCTGTCGATCCAAAAACAGCCAACAAAAAAACGCTGGTCACCTTTTCAGGAAAACCAGCGTTTTTCAGAGGGGAGAGTGGGAGTCGAACCCACGCGTGACGGATTTGCAATCCGTTGCCTTAGCCACTTGGCTATCCCCCCGATTTTATCAATCCGATTTGGCAAAATGGGTCCCTGTGAGCGACTCAGCTGCCTCGGAGTTTTATACCGAATGTATCGGCAGATGGTCCACTGTCCTGAAGTCAATTCCTGGCGAAAATCTTCGGACTCCAAATGTCACTGAATCTGAGGTTTTTCATCGCAACTTGAAAATCTGAAATCAAGAAGTTTGTGCGGTTTGCGAAGAGTCAAACAGGGCAGAATAAGGACATCCGGGATTCCTGAGGGTTCGTCGATCCTGGAGTAGAAGGTGCAGATTTTCGTGCGTAGGATAGCAGGTCGCAAATCCGGCGGGCATTTTTTCAACAGCGCCTGCCTTCGCGGATCGTTACATCGAGATAGCCGGCTCCGACACCTGATTTTTTCACCGCTCAGGGCCGTTCCCTACGCCTGGAAGGACGAAACCATCGTGGCAGAATCTGAAGAACAACTGATTTCAAAGGCTCGTGATGCCGTCAGCCAGTGTAACTGGGTGGTTGGTGAATGTGCCTCCAAATGGACACAGCGTTATGCGAAGAACCGTACCGATGGTGACTTTGGCCAGATGGTTGGCCTGAGTGGTGACCAGATCTTCCAGAGACGTCGGGTTTGGGAAGCATTTGGAGAGGACCATCAGAAATATGGCAGTCTCAAATGGTCGTTTTTCTATGTAGCTCTGAACTGGGATGATGCTGAAGATTGTTTGAGCTGGGCTCAGGAATCCGATGCCACAGTGGCGGAAATGCGGGCCTGGCGACGTGCTCAGCGGGGCGAAGATTTATTCGCTGAGTCTTCTGAAGGATATTCGGAATGGGCGGCTCCACTCGGAATTGACACTTCAGAGATGCCATTATCCCGCGTGGTTGATCCATCCCAGTTCACCCCCAGCGGGATGGGTGATCGAGCTGGCTTTTCGTCCGGTGAGAGAACAGCCGTTGCGACGATGGACACTGTCGCCCGAGACGCTGGCGAAAACTACGCGCCATTTCGCGCTGACGCGGCTTCTCCGGCACCGCAGATTCGAGAAGAAGCACCCGGTGGAGAACGCCAGGAATTAACTCCTGAACAGTTCTGGAAGCGTGCCTCCGCGATGCTCGACAAACTCAATAAAGCTCTGACGCCGAAGTTGCTGAATGCTCTGGACAAGCAGCCGGAGTCAGTACGTGAGCGTCTTAATGATGCTCTGCAGGATATTCGCGAAAAGCTGGAAGGCAACCTGGACTAGATTTTGATCATGGAGAATGAGGTGAGCTCATCTCTTCTCCATTTTTTCAAAGATCAGGCAACTATTCTCTGCACGGTATAAAATGAGGCCGGGCTTTCGCGGGATGCATCATTTAAACCATTGCCTCAATAGTGGCCGCGTACGGGATAATGTGATGGA
The DNA here is from genome assembly GCA_945861975.1 of Candidatus Kuenenia stuttgartensis. Taxonomy (GTDB): domain Bacteria; phylum Planctomycetota; class Planctomycetia; order Planctomycetales; family Planctomycetaceae; genus SXXK01. Next base: position 1,559 of record CAMAXD010000003.1, read on the forward strand.
CAAAGAGACTCAGAACAGTCCCAATCAGAGCGAAACGACCGCAGCTGCAAATGGCTGGCTGGTTATTGTCCTGACCGTACTTGTTGCGGTGCTGTTGATAAAGTCTGTCTTTGATTCCATTTCGAATCGGCCAAATTATTCCGACGCCGATAGAGTCGTGACTCCTCGCGGTGAATTGGGGGAAGACGAAAATGCGACGATTGAGGTCTTTGAAAAAGTTGCCCCCTCTGTTGTCTATATTCGCACGAAAGGATATCAGCAAACGTTTGATGGCAGCGTGGCCTCGGAGGAGTTTGCATCAGGAACTGGATTTGTCTGGGATGAGAAGGGACATATCATCACGAATCTGCATGTGGTCAAGGACTCATTGCAGAGGCGTGATTCGCAGCTTGAAGTTCAGCTAGCTGATAAACGTATCTTTGACGCTGAGTTTGTCGGAGCCGTGTCAAAGCACGACATTGCGGTCCTGAGAATCGATGCCGAGCCTTCTCAACTTGTCCCCATCACGATTGGATCATCTGATGATCTGAAAGTCGGTCAGAAGGTGCTCGCGATTGGCAACCCGTTCGGATTCGATCGCACGCTCTCCACGGGAGTCATTGGCGGACTGAATCGCACTGTCGGTACAGACGACGAGAACATTCTGGGAGGGATGATTCAGACGGATGCGGCCATCAACCCAGGCAACTCCGGCGGTCCGCTTCTTGATAGTGCCGGCCGCCTTATTGGAGTGAATTCTGCAATTGTCAGCACGAGCGGTGCGTCGGCCGGTTTGGGCTTTGCTGTTGCTGTCAATGATGTCTATCAGGCTGTTGGCCTCGTATTTAACGAATCAGCCAGCCCGCCCGCTCCTTCCATGGGTGTTGCGATCCTGGATACAGAGACCGCAAGGGAAAATGGGATCCCGGAAAACCTTTTGGCTGGTGGATTAGTTGTTCTGTTCGTTTACCCCGACACTCCTGCGTCGATCTCCGGTCTGCAGGGATGTCGACGTCAAGGGAACACGGTTGTCCTGGGAGATCAGATTACTGCGATTGATGGACAGCCAACATCCACTTTCGATGAACTGAAAGCTCTGTTGGGAAATCACAAAGCCGGCGACACGATCATTCTTGATGTGGTCCGAGGCACCCGACGATTTCAGGTGCCGCTGACACTGGAAGCACGTAAGGTTCTGCTTTAACAGAACTATTCAATCCCGATGATTTCCATTCGCAATTTGCCTCGCGGAATATCGACTTCCACTTTGTCGCCAACTTTTTTTCCAAGCATCGCGGTTGCGATCGGGCTGGTTGTCAAAATCTTCATGATGTCGCCGTCGTAGTCTTCTTCGCCGGGGCCAACGAGTTCATAAGCCTCTTCAGAACCGTCAGAAAGATCTTTGACCTTTACGACGGCGCCGAAGACGACAGAGTGCTTTGGCTTGTCACTTCGTTCGGCGATATAACAGCTCGACAATTTTGACTTAAGCTGATTGATCTTGGCCTGCATGTATCCCTGAGTTTCGCGAGCAGCGTGATACTCGGCATTCTCTTTCAGGTCACCTTCCTCGCGAGCGGTCTTGATACGTTCCGCGACGGCTGGCATATCCACGTCTTCCATCACGCGGATTTCTTCGCGGATTTTGTCATAGCCTTCACGGGAGATGGGTTGTCGTTCCATAGCGGGACCTCAGGCGAATCCAATCTGCGACGACCTGAGTCAGGTCCGTCGATGTTTTCAAAAATCGCAAAAACACGCTCGAAGACACAGACTCTCCGGAGTTTGCTGAACAGGGAGATTCAGAATCTTCAGCGGTCATGAAACAGAACGGCGGCTGAAGGGTGCGCCTCCAACCGCCGTGTTTTTCTGTTCGGCCAGTATAGCCCTCAAATTTGAGTCAGGCTACGCAATTTCTTTCCACTGTCCGCATTTCGCGCTGTCCAGGACGGCTTCGCAGACCTTCTGGGTTTCAAGCGCGTCGCGGAAAGTGGGGTTACAAGGTTTTCCGGATTCGATACTGGCGATAAAATCCGCGACTTGATGAACAAAGGTGTGCTCGTAACCGATTTGCAGTCCCGGAACCCACCATTTGCCCATGTATGGCATGTCGCCGTCCGTGCAGTGGACCTGGTGCCAGCCGCGAACAAGGGAATTGTCAGCGTAATCAAAATACTCGAGGCGATGCAGGTCATGCAGGTCCCATTTGATCGACGCTTTCTCGCCGTTGATTTCCAGCGTGTAAAGCGCCTTGTGACCTCGTGCATAACGAGTTGATTCGAAGAGTCCGAGCGATCCATTGCCGAAACGGCAGAGAAACGCACAGGCATCATCAATCCCGACCTTTTCAACTTTTCCGGTCAGGTTATGTTTTCGCTCCTTGATGAAAGTTTCTGTCATTGCGGTGACGCTGTTGATGGAACCGTTGAGCCAGATCGCCGTATCAATGCAATGTGCCAACAGGTCACCCGTTACACCTGATCCCGCTGCCGCAGAATCAAGTCGCCACAGGCCTGCTCCACCCTGAGGTAGATCTGCATTAATCGTCCAGTCCTGCAGGAAGTTCGCGCGATAATGGAAGATCCTTCCGAGCCGGCCTTCATCAATCAGTTGCTTCGCCAAAGAAACCGCTGGTACGCGACGGTAGTTGTACCAGACCGTGTTTGCGACGCCGGCCTTCTCGATGGCATCTACCATCTTCTGGCCTTCAACAGGATTCATGGCCAGCGGCTTTTCGCAAAGAACCATCTTTCCGGCCTCAGCGGCCGCAATGGCGATTTCAGCGTGGGAGTTGTTGGGGGTACAGATATCGATTGCATCAATATCTTTGCGCTCAATCAACTTGCGCCAGTCAGTTTCTGTGGACTCATATTGCCACTGGTCTGCAAATGCCTTGACCTGTTCTTCGCTGCGACCACAGATTGCCTTTAGAATGGGGCGGTGCTTTAGCTCTGGAAAAAAATCATTGACGCGTTTGTAACCGTTGGAATGGGTACGGCCCATGAAGCCATAGCCAACAAGGCCAATGTTCAGTGGTTTTAGGGACATGGTGAGTGATCCTGCAGTGGGAAAAGGAAAGTGTTTGAGACAAATTGGCCAATAAAAATGACCAATGCGACAACATTGGTCATCGTGACTCCGTCAATCAAGCGTTACACCCAGCCGTGAGCGTCGCGAACCTTAATCATGGTGTCCAGAATTGTGTTCCATGTCCTGGGGTTCTCAAGGGTGGCATTGGGGAACATGCAGCCGTCCCAACAGATGTGCTTGATGCCTCGCTCTGAAGCTCCCTGCAACCAGTAGCCAGCGCACTTGACGATGTCAAGTTTTCCGTTTGGATCGTCTGCCGGACAGTGCTTGCCGGTCTTGTCATGGGAACCAGCGCCGTGAACATGACCATCGTTCTGAGCGACATGGAAGTCGATCGTCCATGGACGAAGCTTGTCGGTCATTGTCTTGTAAGCGGCGTAGAATTCCTCGGCTGAATGTCCTTCCTTGACCAGGGCACACTCAGGTGCGTTATAGCCGAGAAGATACAAATAGGTGTGAGCCAGGTCTGCCTGGAAGCCTAATGATTCCGGCATGCCAACTTCTTCAAGAAGATTCAGCATGTCCTTCCAGCTATGCATACCGGCCCAGCAGATCTCGCCTTCGGCAGCCAAACGCTGACCATGATCAGCCGCGATTTTTGCAGCCTCACGAAACGTGCCGGCAATCTTGGATGTATTGGTTTTCGAGTTCTCACGCCATTTTGCGACGCCAAACTCAGCGGAATCGATACGAATAACACCGTACTTGCGAACACCATGCTTTTCGAAAACATTCGCGATCCGACAGGCCATCTTCACGGCACTGATGAATTTCTCACGGGCAGCGTCGTCACCCATGGCGGAATCGCCAACAGTTCCCGGCCAAACCGGAGCGACAAGTGAACCAACTGAGAATCCATAGTTGGCTATCTGATCGGCAATCTTGTTCAACTCTGCATCGCTGGCTTCCGGGTTTGTATGCGGCAGGAAAAGGAAGTAATCAATGCCGTCAAATTTCTGCCCGTTGACATTGGCTGCGGCGGTAAGCTGCAACATCTTCTCCAGACTGATTGGCGGTTCCTGACCTTCTCCGTCGCCCTTACCAACAAGACCAGGCCACATTGCGTTGTGAAGTTTAGGGGAAGAATGAGACATAGCGTTGTCCTCGGCGAAATGAATGTGTGGAGGGGAGGTCGCGAAATGAATATTGGCGGAACGTATTCACAGCACTTGAAAAGAAAGCTCAGCCTCTGAACGGGACCGAGCTTTTGCGTGAAACAGCTTAATCAGGACTACTTCTTTTTGTGGTCACCCACGTTCGGTGCTGCGGGCTGAGCATCAGGGCCGAAGTACCGAAGAGTCACGAGCGGCTCAGGGCCGTTGTTATGGAATTCAACACCGTCGGCTGAGGCCTTAGCCGTCACAAACACCTCATCTTCAGTCATCGCGCCGAAGCGAATCATACTTGGTGACTGCAGGGTCAGCTTGCCAATCCTGCCGTATCCCTGGACAGTAATCAGGCCGTAAGCTCCGCCGTCTTTAACCTTGCACTTCGCGCCGGGCTCAAGAGTCAGTTCTTTGGCCGTGAACAACTGCTTGCCGTCGACTTTGCCGTAGACTATCCACTTGTCAACCCAGCCCGATCCCTGCTCACTGACAATTGGCTCAAGATAGTTGTTGTCCCTGAAGTTTGGATCAACGTTCTTCTCCCAGTCCAGAGCGTCAACGATATACTTGTTGTCGTCGTGGAATTCCGGCGGGAAGTCTTTTGTCAACAGGGCTCGCGGAACAACTCTGCCTTCGACAAGGTTCTGATACATCGCAAAGACGTCGCTGCCCCATTGTGGTTCAAAAGTGACAAGAGAACCGGGAGCGTGCAGAACACACGGTGGAATCAGCCAGCCTGTACCTGTTTTCAGTCGGTAGGCCTTGGACAGATCCAGCAGCCCATTCTCGCCCTTGCTCCAGCGGTCGAGACAATCAATGACATCCTGCTTGGTAGTGCCTGGTTCAAGTCCCATGAACGTGTAAGGAAAATTGTTTCCGATCTGATTCATCTGAGGCGGGAAGTAGTAACTTTCCGGCTTCCCGTCCTGTCCGACTTTAGCCGCCTGCTCCGCGTTCTGATGCATGTGGTGCGGAATTGGGCCCATGTTATCGAAGAACTTGGAATAGACCGGCCACTTCTTGAACGTGTTCCAGATATGCTCGCCGATGATTTCACTCTTCAGCTCGGCAACTGCATCGCGCAGCAGAAACCGCTGACCTTCGTGAACAACATAAGACAGACCTTCATCATGATTACGATTGTCGTTTGCGGCTTCAGTCGTGGAGCCAAACCAACGTTCGTCGATTCCGCCTCTGTGCATTCCCAGTGCGTAGTAATCATCCGGATGCAGCTTGAGTCGTCGACCCGGCTGCAAAAATGATCGAGGCACCCAGGTTGGGGCCAGTCGAAGAATCCCATTGCCAGCGGTCAGAGCGGCGGAGGCAAGTGATGCGACGTTTGCCATTGTTCGAGTACCAGATCCTGAAATGACTTGGAAAGTGTGAGCGAAATCTGAACAACAACCTACGACAACATCCGTGGAACGCTGCATCCATTGCAAATGCAGGGCTTATGACGATTGCGAATGAAAGTTGTCCCGGAAATCGTTGGTGGGTGATCGACTTTGAGCCGCAAACTCCTGAGCCAGACAGATCAATATCTGGAATGCACTTATATGATGACGGCCTGTTTACGTTTTGAAAAGCGACTGACGATTTTCCGGGTATGGCCGAATCTCTCGTGTTTAATATTAGGGCGGCATAAATTGAAGCTGGGGTTTCCCGGTGTGAATCAGTCACCTCATTGCCTCAATCGTAGCCGCGTACAGAATAACCCCTGAGCCACGTGGCGAAAAGGTTTGAACGGCAGGTGGAGTTTTTGTCAATCGCCAATCGTTGTGACATGCGGGGCCTTTTTCAGAATCAGGCGGCTCACTTGCATGCAAAGAACCCTGTCGCCACGATCCCGCGAAATCGAGAGCTTGCACTAAAAAGAGTGCTTTTCGCTCGATGGAAGTTCCGAGAAGTGAATTTTCTCGCTTCTTCGTCCATTCTCCCCGGAATTCAAAGGGTTTTTGAGTCAATGAGTTCACAGCCACGCCTTCCTCAAGGGTTCACCGCATCGGGCATAACCTGTGGTATTAAGGCCAGCGGAAAGCCTGATCTTGCCTTGTTTGTTTCCGATCGCCCGGCTGCATCGGCTGGGGTTTTTACAACAAACCGCGTCTGCGGCGCGCCCGTCATTGTTTCCAAAGAGAGGGTTCCATCAACAGTGGCCCGTGCGGTCATCATCAATTCAGGGAATTCAAATGCCGCAACCGGCGAACCTGGAATTGCTGATGCGCGAGCCATGACGGCGTTGGTGGCGGAGCTTATTGAATGTGGCGAAGAATCAGTTTTCGTTTGTTCCACCGGCGTCATTGGCGTTCCGCTTCCGATGCCAACCATTCTGAATGGTATTCCAAAGGGGGTTGAGGCGTTGGGAACTTCGGACCAACACTTGCTTGATGCCGCGACTTCAATGATGACGACCGACACATTTCCGAAGCTTTCGTCGATCGATGTCAAGGTTTCTGGAGGCACTGTGCGCGTCTCCGGTGCCTGCAAAGGGGCGGCGATGATTGCGCCGAATATGGCCACGATGTTGGGAGTTATCCTGACTGATGCGGAATTGACGCCAGCACAGTGCGATCAGGTGCTTCGATTTGGGGTCGATCGTACTTTTAACTGCATCAGCGTTGATGGCCATATGAGCACCAGCGATACGGTTTTGCTGCTTGCAAATGGAGCTGCCGCAGGAGCATTGACTTCCGACGATTTTCTGAAGGCTCAGGCGGCAGTCCAGCAGGTCTGCCAGCATTTGGCCACCAGTATCATCCGCGATGCGGAGGGGGCCGATCATTTCATAACGGTCGATGTGGACGGTCTCGAGACCCGTCAACAGGCCTTTCGAATCGCCAAAGAGATCGCAGAAAGCGCGCTGGTGAAAACGGCAATTGCGGGCGGCGATCCAAACTGGGGCCGAATCGTTTCCGCGGCTGGCTATGCCAACGTGGAATTCGATACAGCCTTTGTTTCACTGAAGATCAATGGGGTTCAGGTGTACTTGGCAGGCACACCTGTTCGCTTTGATGCGAGTGAGCTTTCGGCCAGCTTGAAGTCGAAACGCGATGTCACACTGGAGTATTCGATTTCTGGCGGGCCATGTTCCGGAACAGAATCGGTCCGATTCTGGACCTCGGATCTGACGCAGGAGTATGTTCGCCTGAATTCTGAATACACCACTTAGTTGGCGACCGGTAATGTCGTGGGCGCAAACGCTTAAACCTCGTCCAGCAGTCAGTTTAGGTGAAATAGGTTGTCGGTTTCGACTAATCAGACTGATTAGGTTCTGGACAACGGCGATCCGGAATCTGGCGAAATGCGGAAAGAAGTTCTCGAAGTTGACGGAAAAAGGTGTAAATTCGGTGCAATCGAAATCGGGCAAATGATCTTAGTGGTTATTTGTTCAGTTTCGAGGTTGTCAGTGGCAGATTGTCGTGGGGAACTCCTGTTCCGCGTGTGTTCTCCGACGATGCCACTGCGTACGATTCCGCGGAGCAACTGATTCATGACCCCTAGCCAATGGAGTCGACGACACATGATTACGGCTGAAGCCGAAGCTGAGCGTTTGTACCCTTCCAGTCCACTTCCTGCCTACACCTACTATCCCGGCTCTGGGATGCCTCACCCTGTTCGTGACCCGAAGGGGCATAGTCATGGTAAGAAGCACGCACCGGGACAGGGTCCTCGGGCGTTGAGTCCTGAAACATGGGCGAATAATCGCAATTATTTGCTGGGCTTGGATTACTTCAATATGGGCTTCTATTGGGAAGCTCATGAGGAGTGGGAGAAGCTGTGGCGGGTATCTGGTGCTGATACAACGGTTGGTCGGTTCCTTAAAGGACTGATCAAGTTGGCAGCGGCAGGAGTTAAAGTTCGGGAACGAAGTATCCACGGAGTACGCCGTCATGCGGCCTCAGCTGGAGAGATGTTCGCCGATGTGGCAGCAGAAGCGGATATCGATTCTTTCTGCGGCCTTGAGTTCATCCGTTTGCAGTTTGCGGCTGACCGGGCTGCTCAACTGGCTTACAAGAAGCAACATGATCCTGGAACGGCAATCAGAGTATTTCCATTTGTGTTGAAGCCGGAGTCTCTTCCGGTTGTCTGACAGGTTTGGTTGTCGATCCGAAACTCGGGACAGACAAGTGTCTGGTTCGAATTCTTCCGAAACTCGCGGTACTCTGCCGCGAGTTTTTTTGTTTTCTCAGCACGCAGGGCAGTTGATTCGATGAAGATTCTGGTTGTCGGTTCTGGCGGTCGTGAGCATGCTCTGGTTTGGAAACTCATCCAGTCGCCGCTCGTCAACAAAGTTTACTGTGCACCAGGAAATGCGGGAACTGCGATTGATGCTGAGAATCTGAACATCGCAGCCGATGATGTGCATCGACTGGTCAAGTTCGTTCGTGAAAACCAAATCGACCTGACTGTTGTGGGACCGGAAGCTCCACTGGTTGCAGGTTTGACTGATGAACTGCGACGCCATGGCATGGCGGTCTTCGGTCCATCGGCGGCGGCGGCTCGTTTGGAGGGTAGTAAAGTCTTCGCCAAGAAGTTGTTGAAAAAGGCCAATATTCCGACCGCGGCATTCTGTGCGTTCAGTCGAGTTCCGGAGGCCATGCAATATCTGGATGACTGCGAAGAACAGTCTCTGGTGGTGAAGGCAGATGGCCTTGCAGCAGGCAAGGGCGTTTTCGTTTGCGCGAACCTGGCAGAAGCTCGTACCGCTGTGAGAGCAATTCTGCAGGAGCGAGCTTTCGGCGATGCGGGGTCACAGGTTATCATCGAAGAATGTCTGGTCGGTCAGGAAGCCAGCATTCTGGCGATTGTCGATGGCGACACGATCGTGCCATTGGATGTTGCTCAGGACCATAAGCGAGCCTACGATAATGACAAGGGGCCGAACACCGGAGGAATGGGAGCCTATTGCCCGGCGCCGGTTGTAACTCCGGCAATAATGGACGAGATTGTCCGTCGAATTCTGATCCCGACTGTCCATACGATGAAAGTTGAAGGCTGCACGTTTTCCGGAGTCCTCTACGCTGGCATCATGTTAACATCGCATGGCCCGAAGGTTCTGGAATTCAATGTGCGATTTGGCGATCCTGAAGCACAGCCGGTGTTGATGCGAATGAAGTCCGATCTGGCTCAAGTGCTGCTGATGGCGGCAACAGGGAAACTGTCCGAGCTGGAAGGAATTGAATGGGATCCTCGACCTGCTGTCTGCGTCGTAATGGCGTCAGAGGGATATCCAGGTGATTATTCCAAGGGGCATCCAATCTCTGGAATTTCTGAAGCGAATAAGGTTCCTGGTGCAAAGGTCTTTCACGCCGGGACGACGATCAATAAGTTCGGCGAGGTCGTCAATGCTGGCGGACGAGTGCTCGGTGTCACAGCCATGGGCGACACAATTGCCGATGCAAAGAGGGCCGCTTATGAAGCCGCCGATAAGATCTCGTGGCAAGGCGGCTGGTGTCGTCGTGATATTTCCGACAAGGCACAATAGAAAACTGCGAACATTTTAACGACTGATTTCGGGGAAGAGTTTTCTGGAATTGATTCTCCCTGCGATCAGGTTGGCCCCAAACCATGGAAAAGTCTGCTGCCAATTCGAACGAGCGTTGCACCTTCTTCAATCGCTGGAATAAAGTCGCCACTCATGCCCATCGAAAGTTCAGGGAGCTGGATGCCAGCTTTCTTTGAATCTTCTCTGGCCGCAAGTTGATCTCGTAATTGCCGGAGTTTGCGAAACGTGGGCCGAGCATCTTCTGCATTCTCTGATTCGGCGGCCATGGTCATTAAACCGTTGACGTGAGTCCTGGAACAAATCGCCATGACGGCTGGCCATTCGTTGATGATCTCTTCCGTAGTGAAACCTGATTTGTTTGTTTCGCCTGAGGCGTTGACCTGAAGCAGAACTTGAGCATCCTTGTTGATGCTTGCGGCTGTTTCTTCGATTCGTTCCAGAAGTTTTAACGAATCAACAGAGTGAATGAGTGTCGCGTGCTGTAATGCCAGCCGTACTTTGTTCCGCTGAAGCTGCCCGATGAGATGCCATTCAGCGTCCGGCAATATTGTCTGCCGGTCCGCGAGTTGTTGGGGACGGTTCTCTCCAAACGTTTGATGAAGAGACCTTAGCTCCTGAACCCACGACCACTCGGCATACTTTGTTACCGCCACAAGCCCAACAGATGAGTCATTTCTGGCAGCTCGCGCACAGGCCGAGTGAATTTCATCACGGATAGCTTTGATATTCTGAGACAATTGTTCGTGAACAGAAATCATAATGATGATCGGAAACACATAAGGAGACTTCCGGCGTTGAGCCATGGATTTTTGCCAGACTCGGATCAGTAACAACTCTTCCGTCAATTGTGTGAGGATTGCAGAGTATGTCCATGTCTCAACTAACTGTTTCTCACGTTTTCCTGCTGGGCGAATTCGCAGGATTGAGTTACTCTGAGCGTGCATCTATGTCATCAGCCGAGGCAATATTGGCCCAAAATGATTTGAGAACGTGTTTATCGTCGTCGCTGGCCCGTAGCTGTTGTGGAGCTGAACGTTTCTTAATCCCTGTTGTGGCAGCAACAGTTGAGTTGAATCCGGCCCCTGAAGATGAGATTACTCGGCTATGAATCAGCGTAGTACATCGGGATTTCTGACAGCTTCAATCTTCATGCTTGCGCTGACTCCGGTCGCTTTTTGTGCAGAGCTGTTGTCACCGCAGCTACGCTCTTTGCCGCAATATCGGGTCCCAGTAGATCTCGTCTGTCAGAATGATTTTCTGTTTGTGGCCAATTCACGAACTGGCTCTGTCAGCAAAATAGACATGACATCCAACCAGCTCCTTGCGGAATGGAAGGTCGCAGAATCTCTTAGTGGGATTGCCGCGTGGCGAAAAGGATTGTTACTCCTGGACGATCATGCCCACCGACTGCTCTGGTCTGTCGAAGAGTCAAAAAATTGGCGACTTGAGCCCATTCTGAGTGTGGAGTTGCCTCAGCACCCAGTTGATGTTGCTGTCAGCGCGGATGAAACTTCGGTAGCAGTCTCATCGCTATGGTCCAGGACTGTGACCTTGTTTCGGGGGCAGCGAGATGGACTGCAGAAAGAACGACAACTGAGTTTGTCGTTTGCACCTCGCACCATGCTGTATCTCCCGGACGGCAAACTGATCGTTGCCGATTCCTTCGCGGGTCGGCTGGCTATTGTTGATACGACAGCAGGTTCCGTTTTGAAGGAGCATGATGTTTATGGGCATAACATTCGCGGGTTGGGACTAAATCATAAACACGACAAATTATTGGTCGCCTGCCAGACGCTCGATCCTGCCACGTTCACGACTTACGAGAGAGTTTTCTGGGGAGTCTTAATGCAAAATGGGTTGCATTCAATCCCTCTCGATCAATTGCTCTCGATGTCTGGTGATGTTGTTGATACGGCACCGGAGGAAGCGGAGTATTCAGGGACCTCATATCCCTCACAGCAGCGATACCCACGGGGAACGCCGTCGATGGGTTCGGGTGATCCGGGCGCCATGGTCGTCACAGAGAATGACACCACGTTGATTGTGATCTCCGGCGTAAATCAGGTGGCCTTCAGAACCGCCAGTCACATGCCATTTGAACGTCTGCAAACAGGGAAGAGGCCTGAAGCCATTTGTCTGGATAGTGAGCAGAAGAGGGCGTTTATAGCGAATCGTTTTGACGATTCAGTGACCGTCTTGTCTTTGGAGGGTAAGGCTCCGACGATCGAGACGACAATCTCACTGGGTGAAATTCGAGATCTCACACTGGCAGAGCAGGGGGAGCACACATTTTATGACGCTTCGGTGTCACTGGACGGTTGGTTCAGTTGTCATTCATGTCACACTGATGGCCATACGAATGGGCAAAGAGCGGACACGTTTGGCGATGAAGATCGCGGGGCTCCAAAGAAGGTAGTTTCGTTGCGAGGGGTCTCTGATTCCGGGCCATGGGCTTGGACGGGAAGCAAGGGTAGTCTGGACGAACAAATCAAGACGTCGCTGATTATTTCAATGCAGACTCAGATCCCGACAGACGAACTACCGATTGAGCGTCTTTCTGCGTACTTGAAAACTCTTACTCCGGCCCCTTCACATCGCCTTGCCAACAACAAGATGCCGAACGGTGATGTGCTGGCAGAGGCAAGAATAGGGTTTGAAGCGGCAGGATGCCAGAATTGTCATACAGGGTCCGCGCTGACGAGTCGCGATACATACGATGTCGGGGTCCATGATGAACAGGGAGAGACGCTATTCAATCCACCGTCGCTCAGAGGTGTAAGCCAGCGTGCACCCTATTTTCATGACGGTCGGGCGGCGACGCTTGCCGAAGTTCTGAAGACTTCACATCACAATTCAGAAATGGCACTATCAGAAAAGCAGATTGAACAGTTGCAGTTGCTTCTGGAAAGTCTGTGATCCGCTCCCCGCGCTTCTGCGTTCCCGTGCTGGGTATCTGTAGAATTCTGAACAAAGTGGCCTTTTGCGTTAGGGCCCCCTGGTGAAATTATGAAACTGGAAATACGACGAAATCTGATCAGCGTTCTTGCGTTTGTTGGCTTTATCTGGCTCATCTTTTTGATCAATGTGCCGCTGTCGTTGACCGAATGGAATCTGGTCCAGAATTATGGTCTGAAGCCAAGAACCGTATCCGGGTTGGTTGGCATCTTTACTATGCCGTTTTTGCATGACGGATTCGAGCATCTGCTGGGAAACACGATTCCTTTGGCCGTGTTGCTCTTCATGCTTTCGGTGACTCGCGACAACGCCCGCCGTATCTTAATCAGCATCACCGTTCTTGCAGGACTTTTCACATGGGTGATTGGTTTATCCAGCCCTGTTGTCGGTGCCAGTAGCCTGGTCTATGGCCTGACGGCTTATCTGATCACAGCTGGAATCCATGAGAGAAAACTGGTTTCGGCCGGTACTGCTGTGCTTGTGGGAGTGCTTTATGGCGGCACCTTGTTCTGGGGACTTTTGCCGACGGCCGGGAAACACGTCGCCTGGGATGCGCATCTGCTTGGTGCGGCGGCTGGAGCTGTTTTCGCTCACTACACTCTGCGTCCCAAGTCATCTAAATCTGTCAGCAGCAGCCCGACCGCAAAGCTGGCGACTTCCACGTCGGAGGCCGTTTCAGAATCTCCTGCAGTTTTTTGATTCGGAGCCAGCTCGCATCCTTCGGAAAAGTTCATGGTCATTAAGCTATCAGAGCTTTAGACTTTCGAACCGATGGCTGTCGGAATCACTGATCAATACTCAGAAAGATTGAATTGCTTTATGGCCGCTTCAATTCTGCTCAACACAGGCGCTCAACTGCCGTCGGTGGGCTTTGGCTTCTGGAAAGTCGATCGTCCTCTCGCGGCTGACGTCGCTCATCAGGCGATTCAGGTTGGCTATCGACACCTCGACTGTGCCTGTGATTACGGGAACGAAATCGAAGTCGGGCAGGGGATCAGGAATGCTCTGTCAGATGGTCTCTGTAAACGCGAAGACCTATGGGTTACTTCCAAGCTGTGGAACACCTACCACAAGGCAGAGCATGTGCGGCTGGCTTGTGAGAAATCACTGAATGATCTCGGGCTGGAACAACTCGATCTCTACCTGATCCACTTTCCGATCGCTCAGAAATACGTGCCGTTTGATCTCCGTTATCCGCCGGGCTGGTTTGTGGATCCCGCAGCTGAGACACCTCGCATGGAGGAGGATGGGGTTCCGATCAGTGAAACATGGCAGGCGATGGAAGAACTGGTCGACAGCGGGCGAGTGAAACATATCGGTATCTGCAATTTCGGTACAAGTCTGCTGCGTGACATGTTGGCTTATGCTCGCATTCGTCCGAGTGTTCTTCAGGTCGAGTCGCATCCGTTTCTTGTTCAGCCGAAACTGCTGCGATACTGCCAGCAGGAACAGATCGCATTCACAGCGTTTTCTCCTCTGGGTGCTGCCAGCTACTATAGTCTTGGCATGGCCAGCCAGTCTGAATCTCTGCTCGACAATCCAATTGTTCAGTGCATCGGCATGGAGAAAGGAAAGTCAGCGGCGCAGGTTCTGCTCCGTTGGGGAGTTCAACGAGGAACGTCGGTGATTCCCAAAACATCGACCCTGGATCGCATGGCCGAGAACCTGAACATCTTTGACTTTGAATTGTCCCCTTCGGATATCGACGCCATCAGTGGGCTCGACCGCGGTCGTCGTTTCAATGATCCCGGCGTGTTCTGTGAATCTGCCTTTAATACGTTTTGCCCGATTTATGAATAGTTCGCTGGCGAGGATGTTTCAGGAACTGGGGTTTGCAGTCATTCCCCAGTGTCTGGATGGCAACACCGTTGCGAGACTTGTTCATCTGACGGAACTGGCCCGCGCGCAAATCGAGGCTGCTGAGTCTGTTTCCAACAGCGGTGGTGTTTACTCGCTCCGAAATCTTGTTGACGTTATTCCGGAAGTTGCTGAACTGTCCTTGAATTCGAAAATTGCAGAGTTGGTCGAAGCAGTTCTTGGAACCGGGGCATTCATGGTTCCCTCAACGCTTTTTGACAAAACGGACGGCGCAAACTGGGGAGTTTTCTGGCACCAGGATTTATCGATCGCCGTCAAAGAGCGTCACGAAGTGGAAGGCTTTCATGCGTGGACTCGAAAAGCTGGAGTTCAGTGTGTCCAGCCTACTGTTCAGATCATGTCTCGGATCCTTGCTGTTCGGCTGCATCTTGATGATTGCTTTGCTGCCAATGGGGCTTTGAAAGTACTGCGAGGCAGTCATCGTTCGGATACTCTGACAACGGATCGTATTGACGAAATCTCATCTCGTGTGAATGAGGTGATTTGCGAGGTGCCAACCGGAGGGGCTGTGCTGATGAGTCCTCTATTGCTGCATGCATCTTCGCCGATGAACAGCTCGGGGCACCGGCGAGTGATCCATTTGGAATTTTCAGCACAAGAATTGCCTCGCCCCCTGGAGTGGCGGTATCAGATTCCGTGCAGGCGAGCATGATGCCTTTCGGAGTGTGAGTGTAAAAAGCAATCCACGTCGGATCGAAGTATTCTGTCACCATGATGGCACAGGCCTTCACCAAGCCTTGGCTTGGTTGTAGTTGATGACACTCTGGGCACAGAGGATTCCGAAGAAGATCATCAGGAACTGAGGGTCTGGCTGAAGGCTGGCAAGGATTCTCGCGTGTGGGGCAGGCAGAAACGAGTACAGCGTGCTTGGCAACACACGCATGCCCATATTGGTGCAGTATGCACACCACAGAGCAACGCCACCAGCGGCGCCGATTGAGATCTTCAGGATCAACTCTGATGCCTGACGGCCACGAGCACCATAGTGCGTGACGAGTGCAGCCATGATTTGTCCTCCGTCCAGCGGAAGAGCGGGGATCAGATTCATTAGATTGACGATAAATCCGCTGTACAACAACATAATGAAGACAAAGTAAAGCGACGGAAAGTCGGCAAAAGTACTCGGGGATTGCGTCAGCAAAAGAATTAAGATGCCGTAGGTGATCAGTGAAAAGGAAAGCCCTGCAAGAGGTCCCGCTGCCAGAGACCAGATCTGTCGCCACGTGGAAAGTCGAGTAGCGGTTGCATAGCCTCCTAGAATGAACAGGACGATTTCGGAAGGCCATCCGTAGTGCCGAAATACCAAAGCGTGGCCAAGTTCATGAATTAATACAGAGACAAAAACGCAAATGACACCCAGGATAACGTGGTCCAGTCGTTCTGGATCCCACAACATCATGGCTGCCGAAATCCAGAAAACTGGATGAATGCGAATTGGGATCCCGAACAATTGAAAGCGAACATCAAAAGCAGTTTCGCCGGCGATACCGAACATCGTATTTCTCCTGTTCCTGCGTCGTGGATCATTGATCAGAGCCCCCGCGACTGCGGATCAGTTTGTTGGTGAGAGTGGAGAGAGTCCTGTTTGCAGGATACAGTCTTACATGTTGAAGTCGAATGGTCAGCCACTTGTGTCTTCAAAGCGTCTCTTCAACGCCTGAAAATAGTTTGGAAAGAATCGCAATTGGGCAGTTTGTTTCGCATATTTATGGACCTGCCGCTGTTCCGCAGCGTGCTGCGCCCTATTTCTCGCGTGCTGGTTGGGCTAATTGCGATCCCCATTTTTCGTTTCGTCATGCGTAAGGTTTTTCGTCTTCAGGACCTGGACGACGAACTTGAGAAAGACCTGGAAGAGTGGTTTCGCGGGGCACTCCTTTTGCTGGCCGCTACTGCGAACATGGAGCATCTGCTGTTTGGCTGGATGCAGAAGGTCGACTGGCTCGATCGTGCCGACTGGCTGACAATGGGTTTACGGCTTATGCTGGCCATCAGCGTGATCGAAGCCATGCCCGATCAGGAACTGTTTGCTGTGTTGCACCCTGGGCCACCGAAGCTGGAAAAGGGAAAGAATCCTGTCGTTCAACTCTGGAAGTTGAAATGGAAATTCCTGAAGGGGTTTGTTTGTCGCCATCTGAACCGATCATCTCCTGTACTGGCGATGATGTGTGCAATTATTGGCTCGCAAATGCCGGTATTGAATAGTGACCAGAAGGAAATTCTTCGACGCGACACCATCGCCTCCTGGGCTTATTGTCAGCAATGTGCCGTCGTTTGTCCCATGCAGTCCATGGTGACACTTGATGCGCTGCAGGGGATGATGCCAGAACTCAAACGAGAGTCTGACCTTCTGGCTCGACACCGAGAGCGTTGGCTTGTCGGCTGGGTATGCTATCTGATGGCGATAACTCAGTATCTGATTATTGGTCTCGTCACATCGCGAGATCGCGCTCTGGACGTCCTGAGTGAGTTCGATAGAGCCGTGGCACGCCGCCGCAATGAACTCATTGAAGAGTTTAAACTGGAAGGAAATCTTCCGAAGGATTTTGATCCGAATGCCCCCTTACCGAAGCCTCCGGACTCTGCAGCAAAGTCAAAGCAGCCCTGACGACAAGGCTGTGCAGCTCCTGAACATCCCGTATGTGATGTGTAAAGTATTGAGCGTTGCGATAAGCTTCGCATCCCGCCTGAAGTTCCTGCCGTTTTTTGTCCTTCCCAAAGGAGAGCTTTTGATGCTTAGATTGATCGTCGCCTGCCTGCTCTTTGTCTCTGCCGTATTGCTCGACCCGTTGGCTGCGTTTGCTGATGAGCCAGCAAAGATGATACGGATTGGAATGATCGGACTTGATACGTCCCATTGTCTTGCATTCGCCGACTTGCTGAACAAGGGCGGTTCCGATCCTGCACTTGCTGGATGCAAAGTGATACTTGTGTATCCGAAAGGAAGCCCGGATATTGAGAGTAGTATCAAACGCGTGCCAGAGTACACCGAGAAGATCAAGGCTATGGGTGTTGAGGTCATTGAAGATCTTGATGCGATGATTTCACAGGTTGATGCCGTTCTTCTTGAGACGAACGACGGCCGACCTCATCTGGAACAGGTCCTTCCGGCTCTGAAGGCTCAAAAGCCCGTCTTTATCGATAAGCCAATCGCCGGCTCTTTGGTTGACACGATTGCGATTTTTGATCTGGCGAAGCATTACAAGACACCTGTCTTCAGCTCATCTTCGTTGAGATTCTCGAACGGCGCTCAGGCGATCCGCGGTGGTTCGATCGGGGATGTGCTGGGCTGTGACACCTATTCTCCGTGCTCACTGGAGCCAACTCACCCGGACCTCTTCTGGTACGGAATTCACGGATGCGAAACGCTGTTCACAATCATGGGGCCAGGAGTGGAAACAGTTGTTCGTACTCAAACGCCAGACTTTGATCTTGTCACAGGGACATGGAACAAGGGAAGAATTGGTACGTTTCGAGGAATTCGGAGCGGAAGCTCGGGCTACGGCGGGACAGCTTTCGGCACCAAAGGTATCGCACCTGCAGGTCAATACGATGGCTACAAACCGCTGGTTGTTGAGATCGTAAAGTTCTTTCGTTCGGGTCAACCTCCAGTGAGCGCCGAAGAAACGACGGACCTCTACGCCTTTATGGAAGCCGCAGACGAAAGCAAACGACGTGGCTTTGTGCCCGTCAAGGTCGCCGACGTGAAGGCCGTGGCTGCTGAAGCCGCAGCGAAGAAAGTGGCAGAGCTGATCAAGTAGCTGCCAAAGCACAGAAACACAACAGCTACTGACCTCACTCACAGCCCGGTTTCTCGGTCAGAGAAACCGGGCTGCGTTTTCATCGTGATCCGATGCAGGTTCCCTTAAGAATTTCAACAGAGACCTTATCGCTGACGCGAACTCTGCACATGACAGCTTTCGCAAGGAACTTTGATCCAGGTAAGAACTCCATTGCGATACTGTTCAACCACATAGCATGACGCGCATCTCGGCAAGGCACTGGGACATGATGGAGTAATCGCCGCCTCATTCTGTGAGCCTTTGTCGCAGCGATCACAGTTGGAATAACCACTTTGGAGCGAGACTGCTTCGCATGCTGCAACCGGATGCAGTGGAATGCCAATCGTTGCTCGGCAATTGTTATGCTGCGGATGTAACGGAACTCCTCTGGTTGCTGCACAACCTCCCGGAAAAAGACCGTGCAACCGAACATCATGCGACCCCGAATTTCTATAGTCTCCACATCCTGAGTGTTGGCAAGCACAGCAGGAGTCTGCAACTGGCTGCGGAGATCGACAGCAGTGATGAGCACTCTCCCGCTGCGCCGCGCACACGACGATGACGGGTGCAGGTATCCGTACGGAAGGAACATGCTCTGTTGGGATGCCTTTCGCTTCCCGGTCGACAAAGACCGAACCTGCCGTGGAGACCATTCGGCTGGACATTCCGCGGTACTGAAAACTCTGATCGAGGCTACGAAAAGCCCGAGAGAGATCAAGTAATTCAGAAGTCAAAGAATTGGACAATTCATCTGCCGAAGCAGACTTTGTGTCTGGCCCATCACAGACCAGTAGCAGACAGGCAAGCCAGGACAAATGCCGGCCCGTCTTAAAGTAAATACCCATTGTTAACGTCTCCGGAAAAGGAGTGAACAAAACTGTGCGGAACTCTTCAGCGCTATTTATCCTGCACCCTCTACAATTCGCAGAATCGTTACGATTGGGATAACCGGGCGCCCACGTCGAGAACAAATTGCCTGTTTTCAGCACTTTCCGAATCGTTCCGCGATGATTTTGCGAGGTGGCCGGGACTTGCGCTGAGGGCTTCTGCTTGATTGGTCATGCTTGCGTTTCTGGTGTGGATCGTCGATTGTTCGGCGGTTCATTTGGTCGTGAACTGTTCCCTACTACTACTGCTGATGCCGCATCACAGTTAATGAACGGGAAATTCGTATTTTGGGGGCTTACACGCCTCCTGCTTCATCGCTGTGCTCAAATCATGCAAGCTCTTGAATACCTTCGGGAGTTGATCCCGTTCCCGTCTGTCAGTTGCGATTCGAACAGTCAAATCACGGACTGCATTGATCAGTGGCTGCGTCAGCTGGATTTTGAGATTGAGAGAATCTGCTACGTTGACGAAAACGGCGTATCGAAGGCGTGCCTGATTGCACGAAAAGGTCCGGCAACAGGGGCCGGCTTAGCCTATTTCGGCCACACGGATGTTGTCCCCGTTAACTCCTGGAGTTTTTCGGCATCGGGGCCCTGGACTCCCCATGTCGCGGATGGACGAATGTATGGCCGCGGATCCTGCGACATGCGAGGATCTTTGGCCTGCATGCTCGCCGCAACGCAGGAACTTCGGAATTCGAAACTCAGGGCTCCCATTTTCTACGTCGTTACAGCCGACGAAGAAGTCGGCATGCATGGGGCGCGTAAGGTCGTCGAAGATTCACAACTGTATCGTCAGATTGTTGCTGCCCAGCCTGCATCGATCGTGGGGGAACCCACGTCGCTGGATGTCGTCTACGCCCACAAGGGCGGTCGTGCAGTTAGAGCCACATCGATCGGGCGAGCTGCCCACTCAAGTACAGGGCAGGGCGTGAATGCGAACATGGCTTTGATTCCTTTCCTCGTGGAGATTCAAAGCATCAATGAGGAGATGGAAACATCGGAGTCATGGCGCGACGATCGTTTTGTGCCGCCTACACCGACCCTCAACCTGATGATTCGAGATACCAACACAGGAATAAATATCACCTCGGCTCAGTCGGAATGTTTAGCGTACTTTCGTCCGATGCCCGAGCAGGATGCTGATGGCATGGTTGAACGACTTCGGCAACTGGCGACGCGATATGGGCTGAAGTTTGACACGCTGTTTTCCGGTTCGCCACTTTACACGGATCCCTCCGCACCTTTCGTCAAAGAACTGTTGCAACTTGCTGGGCGTTCGTCGGCTCGCACAGCTGCCTATGGAACTGATGGAGCGATCTTCACAGAGTTGAAAAACATCGTGGTCTTCGGTCCTGGCGATATCGCTCAGGCTCACACAGATGATGAGTGGATTAGTCTGGAACAGCTTCAGCTCGGCACAGAGATGTATTCTCAGTGCATTCGAAGATGGTGTTGCTGAGTAATGCCATTCTGTGCGCAGCTACGATTGAGTCCATGATTTGAATGATCTATCCCGCGAACACTCAGCCTCAATTTTAGCTGCCCGAAGACTACTTAAGGAGTCACAGTAAGTTGTCGGAGTTTCCTGTTGTCAGTGTTTCAGATCTCGTCAATGCCTTTAAAGAGGTCGTTGAGACCGCGTTGCCTCCCTGCACCGTTGAGGGAGAGATCTCAAACTGTCGGCGCAGTCCGGCCGGACATTGGTATTTGACCCTGAAGGATGAACAGTCCGAAATTGGTGCTGTAATCTGGCGAAGTGCTGCGCAGAAAATTCGATTTGACCCGAAAGATGGAATGAAGTGCCTCGCTACGGGGTCCTTGCAGGTTTATGTCGCCAAGGGGACTTGTCAATTTGTCATATCCCGCTTGATGCCACAGGGGATAGGGGAACTTGAGTTGGCTTTTCGACAACTTCGCGACAAACTATCGGCAGAGGGCCTGTTTGATGAGTCGCGAAAGCGAGCAATTCCGCAGATACCATGTCGTATTGCTCTTGTGACGAGTCCGAGCAGTGCTGCCGTTCGCGATATGATTCAGGTGATTACTCGGCGATGGCCGCCAGCTCGAATCGTAGTCGTACCTGTTCGCGTTCAGGGTGAGGGGGCGGCGGAAGAAATTGCGAAGGCCTTGAAACTCGTACATCGAATTCCTGATGTTGATGTTGTGATTACCGGACGGGGTGGGGGAAGTCTCGAAGATCTTTGGTGCTTCAACACGGAGATTGTTGCAAGAGCAGTGGCGGCTTGTCGGATCCCGGTCATCGCGGCAGTGGGACATGAAATCGACGTGTCGATTGCCGATCTGGTCGCTGATCGTCGAGCATTGACACCCAGCGAAGCGGGAGAGTTGGTCGTTCCGTCAGCTCGTGATCTTTATGATTCACTGATTCACACGGCACACCGCATGAGGCAGACTCTGCGAGATCGTCTGGATCGGGCCAGACTTCGACTGAGTACAATTGAGGCGAGGTCTGTACTTCAGCGGCCAATGAGTCTCGTCGATCAAAAACGGCTCGATTGTGAAGCTCTGTCTGAGCGTGCGGTAACGGCCGTTCGATTGATGACCGAGCGAAGAGGGCGAGATTTGGCGGAGTTCGCAGCATCACTGCAGGCACTGAGCCCACTCAGGGTCTTGTCCCGGGGGTACTCGTTGACACAAAGGTCGGACGGTGCCTTGTTGCGATCCGCAGAAGGGATGCAACTCGGTGAAATCCTTACGACTCGACTTTCATACGGACTGGTGCGTTCAGCGGTGACGGCGATCGAGATCGAACGCCCTCACTGAATATCGCGGACAAATCGGTCGTTCGAAGTGATTGAATAACCGTTGACGAAAGAGCGGCCGTCCATACTCTTCCGGCCATCCGGTTGAATTCGCAGGATCTCAAGCCAGCCATCTCCGGCTGCAGCAAACAGCCGACCCTGATGTTCCTGGAGCCTACCGGCAACCGATGGCAGTGACGGAAGCGACAGATCTGCAGAGTGGCCAACCTGCTGAATCGTAAAGCGGTCTGCAGATTGCCCATCGCGCTGCAGAGTGGTTGACGCCTTGGGCCACGGCTGCATGGCTCGCACATGACAATCAATCTGGTGACAGGATTGAGACCAATCGATGGCTCCGGATTCCCTTGCGATTTTGGGAGCCAAAGTCACTTGCGAGGAATCCTGTCTCTCAAAAACAGCCGTCCCATCCGCCAATTGTTGAACAACCTGCAATGTTAGCGGAACGGATAGCTCGGCAAGTCGCAGCATCAGTTCGCCTGAGGACTCAGATAGCCCGATGGGGGTCTCTACTTTTCCGACGACAGGACCTGAATCCAAAGCTGGCTCAATCTGAAACATTGTGACACCGGTCGTGGTATCGCCTTTCCAGATTGAATACTGAACCGGAGCTGCTCCTCGATGTCGCGGCAACAAAGAGCCATGAAGATTGAAAGCCCCCAGCCGCGGGATTGCCAGTAATTCGGGCTTCAGAATCTGCCCGTAGGCTGCAACGATGAAGACGTCAGCCTTCAGAGAGCGAAGGGTATCCAGCATTTCCGGACGATTGACTCGCTCTGGCTGAAAGACGGGAACATTGCGGGCAACCGCCATTTCCTTTACGGGATTGACGTGTTGATGGTGACCGCGACCCGACCTGTCCGGCTGCGTCAGAACTCCAACCACTGAATGTTCCGAACCGAGCAAAGCGCGAAACGGCGGCACGGCGAATTCGCCAGTACCCATAAGAACAAGTCGAAGAGGCATGAAAACAGCTTGAAGAGATTGGAGACAGCGTCGAGCAAAATCGTTTAAGGAACATGCAGTGAATCAAACTCGCGATGAGTTTTACGCACGCAACAAAGTCTGGAGCGTCGCGCACGTTCTTCAACGTCCGGCACGTTGCATGGCAGACTTCCATTCGTCCGGACTGAGTTCCGTTGCCTCTTCCACCAGCAACCGAGGAATATCATCCAGGATTGGATACTTCAGACGCACATCGGGATTCGTAGAAACCAGTGAGTCACCGTCCTTAACGAGGTCCGAATGACACTTTGGACAAACAAGGTAGCTGTTTGATTTTTCAAAATTGAAGGCCATGTCTCAGAATCCTCTCAGTTCTCGAATGTCTGCAAATGTCCTGAGTCGATACCCGATTCCGGTGTAATCGAGTGCGGAGCAAAGTGATCGAACGGCAACGCCCATTCCGTCCGGCCCGCTAAATCCACCAAATTGGCCGCCGCCCTTCAGGTGAGGCTCGGTCTCAAGATAGAACCCCGGGATGCCCAATTTCTGCAGTCGCTGTTCAATAGCCGGAATCTGTTCGCGAAGGTCACGGAAAATCATTTCATGACCAGAATCACCCTCGTCACAGGGAACAAAATTCTTCAGGCGTTCCTCGTCGACGGCGCCTTCCCAGACGAGGCTGCGATCGATGCGATAATCCTTGACGTGCATCCATCCCAGCCATGGAAGTGTCGCACGATATTCCTCGAAGACTTGAATAGCGTTCTTGTTCTGAGCCGTCACATTGCCGCCGTCAAAGATCAGGACCAGATTCGGATGGTCAACGCGTTTCGCGAGTTCTGCCATTAACGGACCGGTTTCACCGACAAGATTTGGTTCAATTTCCAGTCCGTAGACGAGGCCGTTTTCAGCACACAGATCTGTGATTCGGCGAATCTGATCAGCAGCCTGATCCAGATGCTGCTCCGGTTTCGTACCTCGCGGATGATAGAACGAGAAACCTCGGATCAACTTCGTATCCAGCGCCTTCGCCACATTGATCGTCCGGGCCACTTCTCCAGCAAGATACTCTTCGAATGGCACGAACTTATTATGAGAGCCGTCGTCGACATTCAGGAGTTTGACCTTGCCAACTCGAGCCCCGATGCTGGTGACTCGAACTCCGTATTCGGCATGAAATTGTCGAAGTCGCTCAAGCTTCTCCGCGTTGAGTTCTGTAACGTGTTCGATTTTCCCATCGCCCAGAACGTCGATGAATCGCGGACTGTAGTTCCGAATTCCGATCGCAGCGAGTGCTGTCATTTGTTCAAGAGCGGTGCGGCGATTGGCTGCCTCGTCGGCAAAAGCACTGATAATGACAGTCGGCTTACTGGCCATGGAAACCTCAACAAAAACTGATCCGTGAATAGTCGCTCGGACTGGCATTCTCATTGGTCATCCGAAAGATGACAAGTGAGTCGTTCAGATGTTTGTGTGCCAGGAAATTAAGCGGGGAGCCCCCGAGTCATTTATGATCAGAAGACTGTTCGGGTACGATACGCGTGCCGTTGCATAAATCTCCCCGTCCGGGAACCACCGAGCTTCATTGCGAATGTCTACAGAAGAAACCAATCACACGGGAGCGACAGAACTTCCCGATGCCGGTGTTTTGCTGGGAATCGATTATGGCACAAAGCGAATCGGAGTTGCGGTTTCGGACCGTGACCAGAAGTTCTCGAGCCCGCTTTACAACCATCAGCGGCAGGGCACTCAGGGGGATACTCGCTTTTTCAGGACGTTGGCTGAAGAGTATCGACCTGTCGGCATGGTGATTGGTTTGCCCATTCATCTGAGCGGGGACGAAAGCGAGAAATCTCGTGAAGCACGAAAATTTGCAGACTGGCTGTCATCAGTAACCGGTCTTCCTTACTGTTTTCAGGATGAGCGATTCTCGTCATTTCAAGCAGAGTGTCTGATGACGGATGCGGCACTGACAAAGAAACAACGTAAGGATCGCATCGACAAGATTGCCGCGCAGATATTGCTCCAGAACTTTCTGGAATCACGTCGAGTGCGACGCGGCGCGGACTGAGAAGCCTCACTCGTCGTCATTGAGGTGAATCCTGGCCGTTGATCAGAGTTGCTGACGACTCAACGTGGGTTATCTTGGGGCAGCATCTCCCTTCAGAACCCAGTCTTCATTGAATGCGGCATGCTTCATTGTCTTGCCTTCATCGCAGAAGTAACTGTAGACCGCATGGATCATGCCGTCTTTCGTCTGAATTACGCAAGGGTAGTGAAAAGATCCTGTCGGCTGTTGCTCCAGATGCCGGGACGCTTTCCACGTCAGACCTTCGTCCGTGGAAAGGCTGACGGCGAGCTGATTTCTGCCGGAGGATGTATCGTTATGAACGAGCACCCAGTGGCCGTTGTTGAGTCGTACGCCATCCAACCCTGAGCCGGGATTCACAAGTTCGGAGACACCCACCGGTCCCCATGTGATTCCATCATCTGTTGATTCACAGACTCGCACATGTCCGGTAAAACCATTTTCTCTCATGTAGGCAACCAGAGTTCCATCATCGCGACGCAGCACCGCTGGCTGAATTGCACCGAAGCCGAGCAGCGGCTGACTGGCATACCAGGTAGAACCGCCATCGTCGCTGATCGCCATAATTGAGATTGAGAACGTGTCGGTATAGAGCGGCAGCAATATTCGACCCGATGGAAGCACGGTGGGTTTGCACCGAGGCTGCCAGCCCAAACGTTGGTAAAGCTTCTGGCTCAGCTTCTTCTTTGCCTCTTCGATCTCCTGCATTTGTTTTTCTGGAAGCGGCACAGGCAAAGCTGCCACCAATGAATCGAGAACCTTGATGGCCTCCTGAGAAAAATCTTCGGGCTTGAGCAGAATCGCGTCACTGCGATTCCATTGGGGGCACCCATCGCCAGCGGGATTGTCACTCACCTTGAGATGAGTCAGGCATGATTCCCAGCTATTGGCGATAATGATGGGCCAGAAAAGCATCAGGCGACCATCTGCATCGGTCATCATGGCCGTATTACAATCGGGAAATCCCGGTGTGTCGGTCATCAGAAATTCCGGTCCCCATTCTTTTTGGCCAGCTTTCAATCGAGATCCATAAACGGCCACATCATCGGCAGTTCGTTCGCCACTGCCACGATACCAGGAGACAATCAATTCGCCATCTGTCAGTTCCGCGATGCCCGGTGCATGATTGTGCTGTGGGTGCAAAGCGAACACAAACTCCGATCGGATTATGGGCTGAGAGACATCTTCTGCAGCTGACAAAAATCTGCTCGCTGCAACCAGAAGCATGAAGCAGAGAAACAGCGTCGAATGAGCGCGGAAAGACATTTCAATTCGTCTCAATGTGTTATTTGGTTGAACGACAATTCAAACACTGGTGGTATCGTAACCATAGGCGGAGTTGGAAAACATTCTGCAGGAACTGTCAAAAACTGCCAGTTCGTCGATCCCGCCTGCCCGTTCGCCTTGAGTTCGCGTGTTCTCGCGAAGTTCTGTCGCGGTTTGCAATTGGCTGTCGTCTGAGAAATCTGATTTCGTGGTTACTGGAGCATCCACTGCCTGAATTGTTATCCTATGAAGATTAATGGGACATTCTGTTGGTCCGCATCGGCACTAATTTGAGAGCAAAATGACAGACGAGACCCCAAAACGCCGCATCTGGATCGGATTTGATCTGGGCGGCACCAAAATGATGGCCGTCGTTTTTGACGACAAGCTTAAGGTGCTCGCCAAGAAACGCCGGAAAACTCGTGGCAATGAAGGTGAGCAGCTCGCGTTGGAGCGACTCGCTGAAACGATCACCATGGCTCTTGAGGCAGCAGAGGTTCACCCTGACGAGGTAGCAGGAATTGGAGCGGGAGTCCCGGGGCCGCTAGATCTTCAGCGCGGCGTCATTCTGGAAGCGCCGAACCTTGGCTGGAAGAATGTTGCGCTTCAGGAATTTCTTTCAAAGAGATTCAAATGTCCTGCAGCCATCTGCAACGATGTTGATGCCGGAGTTTTCGGCGAATATGTTGCCGGAGCAGGGCAGGGGCAAAGGTGTGTGCTGGGTGTCTTTCCCGGCACCGGGATCGGCGGCGGATGCGTTTACGAAGGGAAGATTTTCCGCGGCTCACGATCATCTTGCATGGAGGTCGGATATCTCCAGATGGCAACCGAGGGGGCGGCGGCTGGCGTAGGCCCGGTCGGGACGCTGGAAGGTCTTGCGAGTCGACTGGCGATTTCTGCGGAAGCAGCCAAAGCTGTTTTTCGCGGACAAGCACCGCACCTTAAAGAATTTGCGGGAACTGACATCGGAAAGATTCGTAGTTCGATTCTGGCAAAGTCCATCGACATGGGAGACAAAGCAATCGAGATGATTGTGCGTCGAGCGGCAGAGCAGGTAGGACGTGGAATCGGCAGCCTTATCAATATCCTCGCACCTGATGTTGTGATTCTGGGAGGTGGTCTGGTGGAGGCGATGCCAAAGTTGTATCTCGAGGGTGTTCGAGAGGGCATCAAACGCAACGTTCTGCCGTCACTCGCCGATTGCGCGAAACTAAAAGTCAGTGAATTAGGTGACTTGGCGGGGGCCGTGGGTGCTGCGGCATGGGTGCGTCAGGAGTCCGCCGTGAAGTCAGAAAAAAAAATGTAGACTCATGACGCTTTCCTTCGAAACGGTCTCCTAATTACTTCTGAAGCCTGTGTTGCCATGAACGCCCCAACTGAACCTAATCGAAATGATCAATCGGTTCGCCTTGATGCTCCGCGTGCAGAAGCCCCCGTCGAGTCTCAGCGAATCAAGAACACGTTTCCGCTGGCAGTTATTGAATTGGGCACATCAGCGATACGCATGGCGATCGGGGAAAGTGACGGGAGTCCTTCTGTTCGAGTTCTGGAGCAGTTAGTTCGCGGAGTCAGTCTCGGTAAGGACACTTTCACCAATGGAGAAATTCAACGGAAGACTTTGCAGGAGTGTGTGAAAGTTCTCAAGAGCTATCGGCGGAAGTTGAAAGAATACCAATGCACTGATCCGAAACATATCCGGATCGTTGCGACCAGTGCCGTTCGCGAAGCGACCAACCGTCTGGAAGTTCTGGACAGAATCTACATTGCCACGGGCTTCGCTGTTGAGCTGATCGACGATGCTGAGATCGCGCGTGTTACCTATCTTGGCGTTCGCCCGCTGCTTCAGAACGACACGACGCTGACAGATGCCATGACTGTGGTTGCCGAAGTCGGGGGTGGCAACACCGAAGTGCTGGTGCTTAAAGGGAAGGACATTATTCACTCGCAACCCTATCGGCTTGGGTCGTTGCGATTGCAACAAATGGTGCTTCAATCTCAGGCAACCCGCAGTCGAGCTGGCACTATTATGATTGGCCAGATCGATAGGACTATTGAGCCGCTGATCGATCTTGTTCCGAGGGGGAAAGCAGTCGAGTTTGTTGCACTGGGGGGTGATATGCGATTTGCTGCCCGTGTGTTGGGCATCAATCTGCAGAGCTCCGGGCTGACCAGAATACCCGTTGAGGAAATAGAAAAGTTATCCTCCCGGCTGGTCTCCATGACCGTCGATCGCATCATGCAGAAATACCATATTGAGCTCTCTCAGGCCGAGACCCTGGTCCCCGCTCTGCTGGCGAATTTGCGACTGGCCCAGTTGTTGAATTGCCAGCACTTGCTGATCACTGGTTTCAATCTGCGTGACGCTCTGCTTCAGGGAATGCTGAGATCAAATGACTGGTCCGCAGACTTCTGTGATCAGATCATCAGCTCGGCCCTTGAGCTGGCTCGAAAGTATCAGGTCGACCTGCAGCACGCTCGGCACGTTGCAGATCTTGCCAGAAGGCTTTTTCGCTCATTGCAGTCCGAACATCGTATGGATATTCGTTGCGAGACACTTTTGTACGCCGCAGCCCTGTTGCATGAGACAGGGCTCTTTGTCGGACTTTCGGGCTATCACAAGCATTCGTACTATCTCATCATGAACAGCGAACTGTTCGGGCTGAATGCTCTGGACCATCAACTGGTTGCGATGATTGCACGATACCACCGCAGAGCATCACCGAAGCCAACTCACGAGACCTTTGCTCGACTGGATCGTGACAGTCGTGTTATCGTGTCTCGTCTGGCCGGGATCTTAAGAGTCGCAGTGGCACTGGATCATACGGGCAGTCAGCGAGTTCGAGATATCGAGTGTACGATCGAGAAAAATCGCCTGGTTGTTAACGTCACAAATTCCGCCGGTGATCTTTCACTCGAACGCATGGAGTTGCGACAAAAGGCGTCACTGCTTGAGGATACCTTTGGCCTCGGTGTGTTGCTACGTGAGTCACCGCGCTGAATGTTGCGGACGGCCGGCCGGGGTGTCTCGAAAGCATTCACCGCACTGCTGCATGTGAATTGGCTGAGGCATGGTTTCCGAGAATTGGTTTCGCTAGACTTTCGAAGGTTCGATTAATCTCTGGTTGTACGTACGTTCGTTCGATCAGCCCACCACAAATCGGGAACAATTTCATGATGAAGTCCAGGCACTGGTATGTTTTTGCGATGCTTGCCGCGGTCACTGTATGCTCAGGCAACGCCGTGTTTGCACAGGAAGAGAAATGGGTTTCTCTGTTTGATGGGAAGACGCTGGACGGCTGGGAGAAAGTTGGCAACGACAAGAGCGTTTGGGAAGTCAAAGAGGGGGCGATTGCCGGGTCAGGTGAAGCTTCAATGCTGGTCAACGTGAAGGGGCCCTTCAAGAATTTCCGGTATCGCGCTGAAGTAAAGATTAATGACAAGGGCAATTCCGGACTTTACTTCCGGACAACACGCAAGCCTGGCTTTACGGATGGCTATGAAGCTCAGATTGACAGCACGCACACAGATCCAATCCGAACTGGTTCGCTATACGGAATGTGTCATGTCTATCAACAGCATGTGAAGCCGGACACATGGTTCACATATGACCTGGAAGTTCGTGACGATGTGTGGCGTGGGCGAGCAGTGACTCGAATCAAGATCACCGTCGACAGCAACGAACTATACGAGTATCTCGATTTTAATCAGACGTTCAAAGAAGGTCACTTTGCTTTTCAGCAGCATGACCCCGGCAGCCATGTCTTCATTCGCAAAGTCGAAGTTATGGAACTTCCGGAAAAGAAGCAGTAAAGCCGTACCTCAGACACACACTGAAAACCTCGCGTCACCACATGGCGGCTCGAGGTTTTATCGATGTCGGAGCTTGTGAGATCGAAGATCATTGGTGGAGGTCAGGTTCCAAGGTCACGATTGAATTGTTGGACACCCGTATCCGATCCGGTGTCTTTTGGAGTCGGGACGCCACCATCTTCGCCAAAGAACTTCCCGCCGGATGTGCCTTTTTCTGCGTTGAAATCGTCGGCGCGAGGAGCACTGTCATAGGTGCTTCCCGGGGGGTACGGAGTTCCATTCGACGGCGGAACCACCATTGTTCCTGGTTGGACATATCCGCCTGGAGCACCATACATTTGCTGGCCGTAAGGGCCAGGTTGATACATCGGCTGCTGATACATGCAGCCGCTGATTGCTGCTAACAGTGCGGGCACTTTAATAGCGATAACGATGCGTGATGGGAACCTGGACATCCTGTCGGTTTCCTGCAAAAAAGACTCAATTCCAATCCTGACTGTGAACAGTCAGAGTGGAAACGCGGAACACGTTCAGGTTTGGGAACCCGGCTGAGACCAATCCTATGGGCTCAGGCAGGAAGGAAAGTACCTTTCAGACCTGCAACTTCTGCAATTCTCGCGCACAGACCCGCAGAAATCGCCGGTGGTGTACCCAATCTGTGAAAATGTGTCCAGAGCGTTTTTTGCCGATTAAACTCAGTCAATGCCCAGGTTTCGCTCGATGCTGTTGGCTTTTTCTGACATCAGATGTTTCTTGAACCAGGGGTCAGGATCCTTCTCACGGGCCTGATCACCGCGTGCTTCGTCCCCGACAAAGTCCCATTCACCCGCGTCTTCGTCGGTACCCTCGTCCCAATCCTCCGGATTTGGCGTGAACATGCGTGTCATTCGCCGCATGGCAGATTTCGGATGCTCCACCAAGCCGCAGCCTGTGACCGTGATGGCCAGAAGTCCGAGAATAACTATTGGCATTCGAAAACGAATCATGGAAATCCTCGGACAATACGGTGTTCGCAGCAGTGACGGTCAACGTCACAGGAATCAGAATTCAACACATCGCAACTGGTGAGTCGAATTCGAAGCGAGTGTATTACACCGGTTCATTGCGCCCAGAGGATTTTATGCAGCCACTCGACATACTTGTTGTATCGCCTCATCCTGATGACGCGGAGATCAGCGTAGGAGGTACCATTGCCTGTTCATTGCGGCAGAATCTGCGCGTGGGCGTTGTGGATCTGACCACTGGCGAACCAACACCTTTTGGTTCTCTTGTCCTTCGGCAGCAGGAGACTGCAGCAGCAACTGAAATCCTCGGCCTGACCTGGAGATCTAATCTTGGGTTACCCAATCGCAGTTTGCAGCCAACGCTGGAATCTCGAAGACAACTGGCAGAAGTGATCAGGCTCGTGCGACCTCAGATCATCCTGGCTCCCTACTGGCAGGACGTCCATCCCGATCATGTGGCGGCCAGCAGTCTTGTGGACGATGCGAGATTCTGGGCGAAGCTAAGTCGTTCAGACATGACCGGTGATCCGTTTTGGTCACCAATGCTGCTTCATTACTTCAGTATCCATTTGCGTATTCATCCGGTGGCATCGTTTGTGCTTGATATCTCTTCTGAAATTGAAAAGAAGATGCAGGCCGTGAAGGCCTATGAGAGCCAGTTGATCATAGGCAAATCGGAGTCGTTCCCCACCGTTATCGACGACATCCGTGATCGGGCGAGATACTGGGGCTGGTCAATCGGGAAAGCCTTTGGGGAGCCCTTCGTGAATCGCGAGTCCATTGGACTGACGTCGTTGGGATCTTTGTTGCGATAATAGCGGCAACGCTGTCATTGACCAGTAGTCGGCCAACGATTCAAAATTGGCTGTCTGCAACCTGCCAAGGTTGCCTGCCACAGAATGGACCGCCTGCTCCATCACCGAAGTCTCGGTCGAGGGCGCGATCTCCGGGGTTGCTCATCAATAACTTCGACGTCTTCAATAACGTCGACATCCTCAACGATTTCAACGTCTTCAACAATCTCCATGGCGTCAAGAATTTCCATGGCGTCAAGAATCTCGACGTCCTCAATAACTTCTACATCGATAATTTCAGCATCATCGACATCGATTCGCAATATGGGCATGCGACCAGGGGATGATCCTGCTATTGGCCGACGTGGGACAGTTGCTTCGACGACTTCCACTTCATCAACATCCAGAACCTCCAGTGTTTCATCAATGAAGACTGGATTCCCTTTTGCTGGTGCTGCTTTGGCAGCTCGGACAGCAGGCAGCACATTTTCAAGGAAAAGGAATTTCACGTCACCGATCTGGACTTCGGCACCATTCGTAAGCTTGGCGTCCTTCTCAACCCTTTCGCCAGCAACGGTTACTCCGTTCAGGCTGCCAAGATCCCGAATGTAGTAGGCCGTATCAACCTGAACCAGAGCACAATGCATTCGAGAAATCTTTGAACTGAAATCAAGGACGACATCACACTCCGGGCTGCGTCCGATCAGAACGACGGCTCGGTCGATGGGAATCTGCATACCAGGTCCAGTTGGATGTAGAATTGCCACCATTAATCGAGTCCAAATGGCCTCTTGGCCCGGAATATCTGAGAAGGCTGTCTAACTCAATGGAATTCTGTCCGTAGGAACTCAGCCCTGCCACTGATTTCAAACCTGAGCAGCGGAAAAACATGAGATTGAGGGATGCCTGTCGGAAAGAACATCCCAGGCAGGCCGTTACAATGCGGCTTTGTATCGTAATCAGGACGTTTTTGGCCCGGACACGTACCATGGGCAGTGATTTTCGGCTCGGTCTGCAAACTTTCGTTCTCTGAGGCCTTCATTATGAATCTTTTTGCTGCGGCAGAACAAAACAATCGCGAAAGTGCTAAGCCACTGGCGGCCCGGATGAGACCTGTAACATTAGCGGAGTTCTCCGGCCAGACTCACATTCTGGGTGACGGAAAACTGCTTCGGAGAATGCTGGATGCAGACCGAATCGGTTCCATGATTTTTTATGGTCCGCCGGGAACAGGAAAGACAACTCTCGCGGAACTGATTGCAAGGCAGACCCAGCGACACTTTGAACGTCTGAACGCTACGACAGCCGGTGTGCGTGAAGTGCGTGAAGTTCTCCAGGCCGCAGCTGATCGCCTGGCAGCCGATGGAACTCAGACAGTGCTGTTTATTGATGAGTTACATCGCTTCAGTCGTAGCCAGCAAGACATTCTCTTGCCGGATGTTGAGAGCGGGACGATTTCTTTGATTGGGGCAACCACTGCAAATCCATTCTTCTCTCTGGTCGCTCCGCTAATCAGTCGAAGTCAGGTTTTTGAATTCCGAGAGCTTGGCAAGTCGGATCTGATCAATCTGATGCAGCGGGCACTTAGTGATGATCGTCGTGGTCTGGCGAGTCATAAAGTTGCGGTTCAGCCCGAGGCCCTTGAGTTTCTCGCAACTCTTTCAGATGGCGATGGTCGACGTGCATTAACGGCTCTTGAAATTGCCGTTCTGTCGGTTGCTCGAACAACTAAGCTTGTCGATCAAAGCGTCGCTGAAGAATCAATGCAGAAACGCGTTATTCGTTTCGACCCCAACGGGGATGATCACTACGACGTTGCCAGTGCGTTCATCAAGAGCATTCGCGGAAGTGATCCTGATGCGGCTCTATACTGGCTGGCTCGTATGTTGGAATCCGGTGAGGACCCTCGCTTCATTGCCCGGCGACTTGTGATCGCCGCTTCCGAAGACGTTGGCAATGCCGATCCCATGGGACTACCGATTGCGACTGCAGCGTGGCAGGCCACGGAAACGATCGGCATGCCCGAATGCCGTATTAACCTGGCACAAGCCACCACCTATCTTGCGTGCGCACCAAAATCAAATGCCTCGTATCTCGCCATTGATGCGGCGATTGCTGATGTCAAACAGAATACGCTGGTCCCCGTGCCCATGCATCTTCGAGATGGTCACTATGCAGGGGCGGCAAAGATGGGGCACGGTGCGGGTTATCAGTATGCTCACGATGGAACTGAGGGCTGGGTCAATCAGGATTACCTCGGCGTGGATCGAAAATACTACAATCCGGTTGATCGTGGCAAGGAGGCGGAATTTCTTGTAAGACTGACCGAACTTCGTAATCGACGCAGTTCAGGACACCGCTGAAAAGTGCTGATCGATGCCTGATTTTTTAGAGTCTCTGATAAAACGGCAAAATGTCATCTCCCCCGTATTTGCGAATTCTCCCTGTCACTCTGTGTCTTGTTGGTCTGACATGGGGAATCTATGAATTGGCCAATGCTCGCTCGAATCTTGCCGACAAAGATCTGGATCATCAAGTCGTGGAGATTTTGCGGCAGCCTGACAACCCGGCCCGCATGATCGGACCTCCGCAGCTTGAAGAAGCCATGCGCGACTTTACAGCTCTGGGAGGCTATGCCGTTCTGGTGACCACATTTTTGGGCTTCTCAATATTTGCCTTCGCTGAACTCGGAGCGCGCACGTTTCATTTCTTCTGGCTGACCACATTTGGTGGTTTCTGGATGGGAGTACTCATGAAACGCCTGATTCAGAGAGAGCGACCTTCGATTGTTCCGCATTTATCTCACGTCTCCGGTAAAACCAGCTTCCCAAGCTCCCATGCGATGATGTCCGTCGTTGTCTACGTCACGATTGGTCTGCTGCTGAGTCAACTGACCAGCAATCGACATCTGCGTCAGTTGATGACCGGACTTCCATTGGCCATTGCGATGATTGTGGGAATCAGTCGTGTCTGTATGGGAGTTCATTTCCCATCCGATGTAATGGGAGGATGGGCTGGTGGCCTGCTTTGGACCTGGGTTGCATTCGTAATCCGAGGGCGATTAATTGGTGCTCGGGAGATGGATCGGGGAGCGGTAGAATAGTCTGCCATCAGTGGCTGTCACTTCGTTGGTACGACGACGTCTTGTCATGAACACGTTATGATTTTGGCAAGCGGCTAAGTCCCAAAGCCTGAAAAAAAGGCGATAAATCACCGCAAGAACACTGATGTGCCTATCTCCGTTGCGGGCTTCTCCGCAATGCCAGGAAAGACAGTCGGGCAAACGAGGGGTTTAGTTGTCCTGGGGTCTTCCGGGATACTGCAGGGTTTCGGGTTTGTGGTGGCGATGTCCCATACTCCGCAAGTTTTTCGAATCCTGCTCTGCACAACCGGACGTATCGAGGGTATCCTCCGACTGTTCGATTTTCACAAGCCGACTATGATCACGAAATTTCTCTGTTTCGTTCGTCAGCACAATCTTCATGGAGGAGAGCGATGCGACTTCAGCCACGTACCAGCCCCGAAACAGACCGCTGCATGGATTTAATCCAGCAGTTGGCCAGCGTTGTTGTTCATGACCTTTTCGTCGATGTGGGATTTCAGTCCGTGACATTGACCGGGCGAGCCGGGTCCTGGTATGCGAAACAGGTCGCAACCACGGCGGCGCGTCGAATGTATCCCCATCATCGAATCGAGAATCTCCTGCAGGTGACTACGATCCGTTAACAAATGATCCGTTAACAAATGATCCGCTGACATTTCTTAGCAAATGTGGCCAAGGCCGGATAAGTCTGAAGCCTCAGTGACAGCAGCAAATGCGTTGTCACTGGGGCTTCCTGCTTTTGTGGACGACCATTCCCGCAGGAATCAGTGAGGAGCATTTTCTCTCAGTCCGCCAACAAGTTATTCTGTGCGTGGCTGCAATTGAGGCATTGCTTTGTATAAATCTCGCGAACACCCGGCCTCATTTCATGCCGTGCAGAGATATAGTTCGCGAGACACTTCAGAGGATTCGTGCAATGACTCAGGCTGGCGACTTCGGAGCGACAGGCGATGGGCAAACGGATGATACCGAGGCCCTGCAGCATGCGATCGACGAAGGAATTGGCGAACTCCTGTTGCCGCGCGGAGACTATCGAATCACACGGTCGCTGATTGTTGATCTGGCAAGAGTCGGTCGAACTTCGATTCGAGGCGAAAGCGGGACTGCCAGAATTCTAATGCGGGGTAGCGGGCCGGCAATACTGCTCAAGGGAACGCATACAACATCTGCCGCACCGAATGGGTTCCGCGATTCCGAATGGACTCATGAACGTATGCCGATGATCAGTCAACTCGAAATCGTCGGCGAACACGCTGAAGCAGACGGGATTCGAATTGAAGGAGTAATGCAGCCCACAGTCACGGGCGTATTACTTCGGAAGCTGCGACATGGTATTCATCTTACTGGTCGAGCACGTAATGTGCTGATCAGCCATTGCCACATCTATCACAACACCGGTGTTGGCGTCTTTCTTGATGGACTGAATCTGCATCAGACGATCATCAGTGCTTCTCATATCAGCTACTGCCGACTCGGCGGGATACGTATTGAACGCAGTGAAATTCGTAATCTGCAGATCACAGGCAACGATATCGAGTATAACAACAATGGAGGCCACAAAGTTCCGGATGCGGATGGCGTTCCCACAGCAGAAATCTGGCTTGATGCGAGTGAAGGCAGTATTCGTGAAGGCACGATCTGCAGCAATACGATTCAGGCAACCTATAGCCCGAATGGAGCCAACATTCGAATCATTGGTCAGCCTCAGGAGAAAAACGCCAAGGTCGGCATGTTGGCGATAACCGGCAACCTGATCGGAAGTCAATGGAACAATATTCACATGACAGCCGCACAGGGCGTGACCATCACGGGGAATTCCATCTATTCGGGCCACAATCGGAACATGCTGATCGAAGAATGCTCACAGATTGTGATGGGCGACAACTGTTTCGGTCACAACGCGGACTATGGCGTTGAACGAGAACTTTGTACCGGTGTTACGTTGAGAAAATGTCGTGACAGCATCTTCTCGGGCAATATCCTGCAGGACTGTTTAAGTGGCCGACATTTGTATCCTGAGGCCCCGGAACTTCAGCGAGAAGCGCTGCTGGAATTGTATGAATGCTCGAACATCATACTCAGCAACAACCAGATTCTGGATTCGGCACCTTATGGAATCAGACTGGCTGACTGCACTGACATCACGCTGGCGACAACGATCGTTTCTGATCGCCGAACTCCGCCGTTGCAGAAGTCTGCTGTATTCTGGACGGGTGCCACGGGGCAAAGCATTGTGAATGCGTGCCGATTTGCCGGCTGCCTGGACACACCGTTTGTGGCCGAATCGATCGCGGTCAAATCCGCGTCCTTGCCTGAGTGAGGTGAGGGCAACGCGGCTTTCGGATTGTTCACTTACTCAGCGCTTGGGCAGCGGAATTGACATTGTTTCCAGCCTCGGCGGTTTGTCGATTGCCAGGGCTTCGCTCACGGTTCGCTGGATGACGGGCTGAGCCCCCAGTTGTGATTCGCGAACGAAACCCCGCGTCATTGATGCGGCCTTGGATGTTGCCGTTCGCGAAGGCAACATCACTTCAACAATCTCGGAAGAGATCTTCTGTCCGTCGTCGCCAATGAGTTCAACTTTGAGGCCGCATGTCACTTGATCGCGATGGCGATTCATATACGGAATAAAGCAACTGTAGGAATGCCCTAATGTTCCTTCTGTCCGATGGATGTCCCATGCATCGGGTTCGAACGTGAATGAATGCAACGGTTCCGGATCGTCCAAAAGGTCCAGATCGTAATTGTCGTATTCGTAGATCACGACTTTGCCGTGAACTCTTGCGCCGGTTTCTCCGCGCGGGCCGAAAAACAGGATCTGCCCGGCAAAGCCGCGGGCCGGTTTATCATCCGGATCTCGGCCCTGAGCAGCTTCCCAAAGAGTCACGATCCTTACAATGTTCTTCTCGGTTTTCGGCCGACCGACCAGCCTGCCGGGGTCTTTGACCAACATCGACGGATCGCGAAAAATCGAGCCCGTTGAACTGCAGCCGACGCTTTGAAGCGCACAGCTGACAACCATCAAGATGGCAACTGAAAGGCGTTGAGTCTTCATCCGACGTTCTTCCTGCGTTTCGGGCTTCACTTTGAACGGGACTGGTTTGACGAGCCCGGCATCAGTTCATTTTGAGGCTTACGCAAGCGGCAGGAAATGTCCTGCCATCGTAGCGGAAGTCGCCAAGACTCTTGCCCCGAGTTCCGAAACTCTTTGCGAGTTCCGCTACGGTTAGTTTTTTCCTGCCGCCTGCCTTAGAACGCCTGAGGCAGGCATTGTCCTGTTGGGCAACGCCTTGAAGCATTTTCAGCAACGTATTAATAGGTTCCGAGTCGTAGTGGAACTCGCCAGAGTTCCCGGATTCAATGATTGCCATGGGATCTCTGGCGAGATCCACTACGAAATGCTTTTCAGCGTTGCCTGTTGGGTCATGGATTCTCGTTCGGCAGTGTTGCCGGCGGAGTCATGATTTCACCGGACGATTCCGGATAAAGTTCCTGCATCAGCATCTCTGAACTGTTCTCAGTGTGAGGCACACTGTAGAGCGGTCCGTGAATCTCTTCGGCTTCCGATTCGATGAAGTGCAGACGCTCGGATTCGACCTGTTTGATGAGTTCTGAATCTAGATCGCTCAGCACAATACGAGGCGTCAGGAAGATCAGCAGTTCCGTTCGGCTGACCGTCGTGCTGTCGTAGCGGAACGCACGGCCAACGACCGGCAGATCTCCCAGCCACGGCACTTTTCTTTCCAGTGACGAATCGCTCTTGGTAATCATTCCGCCAATCACGATCGTTTGGCCGTTAGGCACATTCACGATCGTATCCGCGATCGACTGATTGATAACCGGTGACGTAATTGAGCTGCCATCCGGGTTGATGTAGATCGGGATACCATCTCCCTCCACCACATTACTCTTCGACGCAAACACATCCATCGCCACCATGCCGTCCGGTGTGATTCGCGGAGTCACTTCGAGAATGATCCCGGTGTCTTGTCGAATGATCGTTGGATTTGCTGCACCGCCGATAGCACTCGGCTGGGCTCCGTTTACGAGAGGAACGTTTTGTCCGACGTTGACTCGTGCCAGATTATTATGTGTCGTGCGCACCTGAGGTCGGCTCAAAACATGAACTGTTCTGCGAGCTGCGAGGGCTCGCAACAGCACGCTGACCGCATCCGATTGGGCAGAGAACACAAACCCGCCAAATCCGAGGCCGTTGTTCTGCCGTCCCATCGAGAAGTTCGAGAGTCCCTGAGTGCCGACGGTTCCTGGCGATGTTGCCGTGGTCCCAAGACCTATGGTCGTGTTATTGAAGTTGATCCCCGGCGTTGTCGTTGTAGCGCTTCGGGCCAGCAACAAAGGATCCTGGAAACCCAGCTCGATTCCAAACTCATCCGTTGCATCCAGGGTGACTTCCACCAGCAGAGCCTGAATAACGACTTCTGGTGGCTGAGCATCCAAGGTCTCGATGATTCCACTGATCTGACTGAAGTATTGCGGCGAGGCACTGACGATCAATGAGTTACTATTAATATCCGGTGCCACCAGCACCTGCTGGCGAATTCGCTCAATGTTACTGATCAGGTCTTCAGAGCTGTCCTGCAGTGCCTGCTGCTGCTCCAGAAAGTTCAGCAGTGTTTCAGCAACAAGATCCGCGGGAGCATTTCGCAACTGAAAGACCGTCGTCTCCAGCTTTCGAGTATCATCGTTATCCAGTCGTAAAAGGATCGCTTCAACAACACTGAGAGACTCAGCGCTGCCGACCGCCAGGACAGTGTTGGTGCGAATGTCCCCCGAGAATCGCAGCGGAATCAGACTGCTGGAAGTACCTTCCGTGCCAGCTAACTGAATTCCCAGTTGATCTTCCTGATTCGTGTTATCAAACAGTGTTTCCAGAAGATCGACCGACTGCTGGGCATCTGCATTCCTGAGTGTGAACACCTTAATTTCCGATGTAGCACCTGGTGCTCGGTCGAGGGCTTCAACGAGTGCTGTCATCAGCGTCATGCTGGCTTCGGGGGCCGAGACAATCAGGCTGTTGGAGCGAACGTCCGGGCTGATTCTGACGTCCGCAAGGATACCGGACCGGATCAGATCCTGAACTCCACCATTGGACGTCAGGAACTCCAACGCGACCGATTTGTTATCACGCAGTTGCTGAGCACCGGTATTATTGCCGCCACCAAATCCGCCGCCGCCCTGAGTCGTCTGCTGCGGTGGATTAATGACAGCCTGCAAAGCCTGATTGATGGTGTCACTCAGTTCTTGTGCAACAGCCTGCTTCAGAGGAATGATCTGCATTCTGACGGTCGCCGACGGATCATCCTTGTCAATTCTCTCAACAAGTTTCGTGACTTCCGCCAGCTCATTTGCGCGGCCCTGAACGATCAAAGAGTTTGTTCGAACATCGGCAAATGCTCTGACGCTGGTCCCGAGTCCTGGCCGTTCTTCGTAGAAACTCTCCAGAGCAGTTACAACCTGAGAGGCGATGGCGCTCTTCAGTGGGAAGACCTGAAATTCCAGTTCCGGACTAAGCGGTTTATCAAGCTCATCGGCCAGCTCAAGGATTGACTGACGCTCGATTTCTGACGAGAGGATGAGGATCGCGTTTGGCTGAATCACGGGAATGAAAGCGGCCGTTTTTCGGCTCTCACTTCCGCGTTGACGAAGTTCTGTAAGTTCTTCGTAGACACTGGTCAGCAAAGTCGCCATAGCCTCAGAGTCAACATTCTGCAGAGTCAGTAAGTGAATTGCCGGGAGTGAACCGACACTCATCGTCTCCAGTCGCTGGATGATCTCTTCCACCTTCGCGACATCGGCTTCATTCCCCTTCAAAATCAGAATACCAAGTTCCTGCATGGCCTGAATGTTGACTTCACCCCGGAGATTAATGGCGGGATCGTCTCCGTTTGCAAGTTCGCCAGTTGGGCGAGTCTTCTCATCATTCACTGCACCGAGTGTACCAACGCCTTCATCGGCCATGGAGACAAGCTGGTGAATCTGCTCATTCAGCTCTTTAGCCGTTTTAGCGGAGATGCCTTTGTTCTCGACAACTTTGACCGCCGCTTCACTCCCGAACTCGGCTGGCTTGTCGAGATCGGCAACCAGTTTCTTAAGGTGATTCATCCGCGGAGCAGGGGCTTCCAGTACCAGCTGATTTGCGTCCTGATCGATGGCAATCCGGAACAGAGGCGACTCTTCCTTCCGTCCTGTTCCATCTTCAGCTCGGTCATAGACAGCAAAGCCCGGGAGGCCATTCACACTGTTCTTTTGCAGCGCGGCACGCTTCTCGAATACGACGTAGATTGTTCTGGCCAGCTCGGACGCATTGCCATTAGTCAGGGGAATCTCTTCGACAGACATCGGCCCCGGAGGATCGGCTGCGGCCACTTCCTCCTGAACAACTTTGCCACCATGAGAAACCGGGCGAATCGACGCTTTCGAGGGAACTCCATTCCAGTCAGAATCCTCCGCGGAAGCAGAGCGATTCCGACTGCGTTCCGAGGCACTCTTCGGCGCTCGAGCATCCAAAGAACCGGACTTGTCACGTCTTTTCGCGTTGGAAAGAACAGGGGAAGAACTTTTCTGGTTCTGACCGTCTCCGGAGACTTCACGCGAAGCCGATGCTGAACGAATCAGGGCTTCAGTCGCAGGTGTTCGCTCCTGTTCCGTTGATCCATCAGGTTGGATACTGGGACGCGAATACTCGGTACGTGCCTTATCAAGATTCAGAACAATCAGATACGACTTCTGAGCAAGAAGGCGATACCCCTGCGGTTCCAGTTCCTTGTTCAGGATACGAATCGCTGTCTCAAGATCGTACTGATTTTTGTCACGCCGCGCAAATCGACCGGGAGGAACCGAATCCATTACGAGAGTCATCTCCTGACTCTCCGCAACATCCTTCAGGACTTTAGCCCAGGTCGTATCGAAGTAGTTGAGGCGGATTCCATCCTCAACTTCTGTTGCCGCGGTCTCTTTGGTTCCCGCCAATGCTTCGCGGAATGATCGTGGTTGTTCTTCGGACGCACCAAGACCACCGTGACGATTCAACAACAAACATAATGCTGTTGCTGAACTCAGCAGTCCTGCTGCCAGAAAGCCTTGCCGTTTCACCTTCGTGATCCTTCAGAATGCAGGCTTAGAATCGCCCCCCATTGGTTGCCATTTGTTGCCAGTGCGTCTTTGCAGGAGTTTCCAATCGCCCGCGTAACAACAGGGGGTTCACCGCTGTGAATTGTTTGAACAAGACGCAGAGGCACCCCGACAACAAAGAGTTCCAATCACTCTCAAGTATCGGACCTTGACGGTACTAACGATGAGACCGGTTGTCCTGATCGAATCAGTTTTAAGGAGAGGATCAATGCCAAAGGCATGGCGGAAAACTGGACTATGGCCCTCGTTTCTGCACGAAGTCTTCCGAAACGGCAACGACTGCCGGAAAATGCGACCAGCAGCAGTCAAATAACTTCAGGACTATGCAAGCAATTTTAAGGAACAGGTTCGGCTACGAATCTCTTTCAGACCTTGATGTGGCATTCCTTTCTATTGCCTGCTATTCATTGATGTAAGACAACATTCCCATGCAATCCAATGCCGATTCGCTTTCAATATCGTTTGAGAACGACCTGTGCGAAAACGTGGTGAGTGCCATCTGATAGTTTTCGGATTAAGAAGTCTCTTTGAGTCTGATCTTGTTGCTGATCCGCACGATACGCTGGTGCGGTTGGTTCAGTCCGGGGTCCGGCCACTTCTGGCGGTCTCAAAACAAGTCGCGCCCATCAAAACGGTATTGATTGCCTGTAGCGGCTCGATGGAGTCCGCCAAAGCCATGAAGAACTTTTTTTTCAGAGCAACTCTGGCCAACATCAAAACTGCGACGCGTTTCTTTTGATGATGGAACAGGGTACGCAAACAATCTCCTCGCGGAGGCTACTGGCTACTGTCGAGCGCATGGACTTGAGACAGGAACTGAGTGCATCACCGGATCACCCAAAGATCATTTATTGCTTTATATGCAAAGCTAGGATGCAGATCTCACAGTGGTTGGAAACACTGCACAAAATCTCCTTCTGAGACGCATCTTTGGGGAAACTGCATTGCACGTCATACGTAACACTGATAAGTCTCTGTTCCTTTCCCAATGATCGCGGCTGACAATTGCCGAGCGTTCGCGAGAACATGAAAGACACAGAAAGATGATTGAAGTTGCCGTCTATGACGCGAAGTCCTACGACCGGGAGTATCTCGGCAAGGCTGCCGGCGCACAGAATATCGCCTGGCGATTCCACGAATTCCGTCTGAGCGAGGAAACTGCGTCTGTGGCCGGCGGCGCGCAGGCGGTGTGCATTTTTGTCAACGATCATGCCGATCGACCGTGTCTGGAACAGTTGTCGGCACTGGGTATCAAGCTGATTGCCCTCCGCTGTGCCGGTCACAACAACGTAGATCTGGCGGCAGCGCGGGAACTTGGCCTGCCTGTCGTTCGTGTGCCGGCGTATTCGCCTCACGCAGTCGCCGAGCACACAGTGGGTTTATTGCTGACGCTCAACCGTAAGATTCATCGCGCCTACAACCGGGTGCGCGAGTTGAATTTTTCGCTGAGCGGTCTTGTAGGTTTCGACATTCACAACAGGACCGTGGGCATTATCGGGACTGGAAAAATTGGCCGCATAACCGCGCAGATCTTTCGAGGTTTCGAAGCCAACGTCGAGGCGTACGATCCATTTCCTTCGACGGACTGGGCCAACTCGCACGGCATCAAATACACCGATATGGACAGTCTGCTGGCCGCAAGTGATATCGTCTCGCTGCATCTGCCACTCACGCCGGACACGCTACATCTGCTGAATGCTCAGACAATAGCCCGCACCAAGCCTGGCGTCTTCATTCTGAACACCAGTCGTGGCAAACTGATTGATACGACAGCGTTGATCGCAGCCCTGAAATCGGGTCACATTGGTGGTGTAGCGTTGGATGTCTATGAGGAGGAAGAAGGCATCTTCTTTCATGACCTTTCCGGCCAGGTGCTGCTCGACGATGAGCTATCGCACCTGCTGATGTTTCCCAACGTGTTGATCACATCACACCAGGCATTCCTTACCCACGAAGCGCTTAGCGAGATTGCTCGCGTGACGACAATGAACATTCTTAACCTCAATACCCATACGGCATTCATGGAAGGGACGACGTTATGAGCCACCAACTGAACTCAAAACCAATTCTCGTAGCGATGGATTTTTCGCCCTGTTCGGCAGCGGCTTTGAAGCAGGCCGTGTGGCTGGCTCGCAAGACCGGGGCTCCGCTTGTGCTGACGCACACGATCCCCGATTTCAGCCAGTCAGTACACTGGGGACCGCATGAACGAGAAGTCAACCAGCGTGAGCTGCATGACAGATCCGAAGACACCATGCGCCGTGTCATCGTGGATCTGAGTGCAGGGGATCTGGATGTGACATTTCGAACGTTGGTGGGTGAACCCTTTGTCGAGATCACTCGGGCAGTTCAGGCTGCAGGTTATGACATGGTGCTCGCTGGGACGCGCGGCAATGGGAAATGGGAAGAGTTCTTCGTCGGAAGTACGGCGAAGCGGCTGATTCGAAAATGCCCGGCTTCGGTCTGGATCGTGAAGGCCGAGCATCTTGTCCCGCCGAAGGTCGTGCTGGCGGCGACAGACTTCTCTGATGTCAGTCTGAAGGCCGTGAAGGAAGGGCTGAAGATTGCTCAACAATCGGACGCGGAGCTTCATTTGCTGCATA
This sequence comes from Candidatus Kuenenia stuttgartensis, assembly GCA_945861975.1. GTDB lineage: Bacteria > Planctomycetota > Planctomycetia > Planctomycetales > Planctomycetaceae > SXXK01. The sequence goes on from CAMAXD010000003.1 coordinate 46,288, forward strand.
TCATTGATTCAAAAGATGTGTCCGAAGATTTGATCTCTAAAGTTACTGAGGGCAGCACTCTTCGACAGGAGCTCAACGAAGAAGCGACAAGGCGTCTAGGCGAGTTTGTGGCTTCACTGGCGGTTGATCGAACGCGGATTCAGTCGCATCTGTCGTGGGGAACGCCATGGCAGGAAATTCGACGAATCTCGAAGCATCAGGCGGCGGATCTAATTGTCGTCGGAACCGTCGGCCGAAGTGGAATCAAAGGGCTGCTGCTCGGAAACACCGCCGAACGGGTGCTGGACACGTGCGACTGCAGCATCCTGACGATCAAACCGGATAACTTCGTGTCGCCGATTGAGCCAATCACCAATTGGTCAGGAGCGGTTATGTGACTTGATCCGGCGGGAGGCGTTGACAGATCGTTATCATCGGCCTGCTCGACACTTGAAGGATCGCTTTACAGTTAATGTTTTCTGTCGAGTCTGTTTTGTGGCGTAGAGAATTCCGCAAGTAGCGAAATCCATCATCCGGAAAAGGGTTGAGCTTCGATTCTTGAGTCGCGGGTTGCAGCCCAGCGGTTGAAAGTCAATGATTCCGTATGGACGATGATTCCTCATATGAAATGGCACGGCCATGATTGCCTCTCCAGTGGCAACTTTGACAGGCAAGTCCGGCTTTGTTCCGGGCCATCAGGTGACTCTGTTACAGAACGGTGAAGCGTTTTTTCCCGCCATTGAACAGGCGTTTGATCGGGCCAGATTGGAGATCTATCTGGTGACGTATATCTACGCAGATGACTCCACAGGTCGGAGAATTGCAGTCGCGTTGAAACGCGCGGTGTTGCGAGGAGTTCGAGTCTATGTGGTCATTGACGGTTACGGGGCCAGCGATTTGCCGGAGCCCCTGCGAGACCAGATGCGAAAGGACGGCATTGAGCTGCGCATCTTTCGGCCCGGGATATCGCCGTGGACATTGCGCCGTAAACGTCTCCGACGAATGCATCGGAAGATTGTTGTCGTGGACCGAGAGATTGCCTTTGTGGGCGGGATCAACATTGTCGACGACAGAGCGGCCACGAGAGAGACGTCGCCGCGATATGACTACGCTGTCGCGATCAAAGGGCCGTTGGTAGAGGCCGTTCGTAACTCAACCGTGCAGTTGTGGTCTTTGGTCGCAGGAAGGGGGGGGCGCCATCGTGTGGGGCGGACAGCAGAGCTGTCGGTTTCGACGTTCTGCGAGGGATCAATGCGAGCCGCATTCCTTTTAAGAGACAATTTTCGCCATCGCCGGGACATTGAATCGGCTTATCTGCAGGCCATCAGTCAGGCACAAACGGAAATCATTTTGGCTCAGGCATATTTTTTCCCGGGGTTTAAGTTTCGCCATGCACTCATCAATGCGGCTCAACGGGGAGTGAAAGTCGTCTTGCTGCTGCAGGGAAAACTCGAAAACTTTATTGAACACCACGCACGTCGAGCGATCTATGGAAATCTTCTTGATGCGGGAGTTGAAATCCACGAATACCAAAGAAGTTATCTCCACGCCAAAGTGGGTGTGATTGATGGACATTGGGCAACCGTAGGATCGTCAAACATCGATCCGTTCAGCCTGCTGCTTTCGTACGAAGCAAATCTCGTTGTGGACGACACCGTTTTTGGTGCGGCCCTTACAGAAAGCCTGACAGTCAGCATCACATCGGATAGTCAGCAGATTTTGCGGTCCAACTGGGAACAGCAGTCGTTAGCCATTCGGTTCGTGAACTGGCTTTGTTATGGACTGCTGCGCCTGATGACAGAAATCAGCGGTTACGACTCAGAAAACAGTCGAACCCATGACCTGACCGACTTCAAGGATCCGTAACACCGGTGATCATAACACGGTTTCGCAGCCGAATTTCTCGTGAGCATCCTCCGCGCGATGCTTAGACTGGACTGATAGCACGATGACCGGACTCTTTCTCTCTGACCTGCATTTGTTCAGCCGTCGTTCAATTGGTCAGCGGCACTGGGATCGGAACGCCGATGTAATTGCTGCAGCGAAATCCATCGTTTTGGGCGGAGACATGTTTGATTTCCGATGGAGTCAACTTGGCAGTCTTGATGCCTCGCTTGATGCTGCAGCCACATGGCTGGAGAAGGCGATTGCTCTGAATCCGTCGGCATCGTGGGTGTATCTGCTTGGAAACCACGATTGCCATCCCCGAATGCAGGCCCTGTTGTCGTCCATCCGTGACCGGCATCCCACCTTTGACTGGAGCCCCTCGTTCTGGCGCATCGGCAGCAATGTGTTCCTTCATGGGGATGTGCTGGATGGGATCAGGCATGTCGGCGGTCTGGAGAGTTATCGGGCACGTTTCCACGACGAGAAGGTGAAGGGACCGTTGAGTAATCTGCTGTATTCCGCCCTTGTGCAGACTCGATTGCATGCTCTAGTTCCACGCGTGCGGCATACGCGACTGCAGACGTGTCACACACTGCTTGAGTATCTAAGGGGCTGTGAGACGGCTCTGCTTCCCGAAGTCCAGAACATCTTTTTTGGACACACGCATGTTGCGATGCTGGGTTACCGGTTTGACCGTTTCAACTTTCACAATGCCGGTTCGGGAATTCGATATTCGACCTTCAAGCCCGTCTCTTTCGATGTTTCGTAGGGGCGGTTCACCACGCTCGAAGCAGGCCCGCTACTACGCCTGATCATCGCCACCAAGTGATGATTGCAGGTTCGTGGCCTTGCGGGCAATCCGTTTTCAAATCGCCAAATCATGATGAACTCCTTTTGAAAACCGAGGATCTGCAAATCACTTAAACATCTTCAGCAGGATCCGTTTAGGCATCTGTCTCTCTCGCAAGTTGATCCGAATCAGCACCGCGTTGAGCACATGGCCAGCCCATGGGGCTGTGGTCTTCCCGAGACAGACAGGGACATCTTTGGGGAGTACTCACGCCTGTTTTCTATTCCAGAGGCAAAGAGCGGCAGTTTGAGTTGATTCGCAAGAAGTCTATTGACAGGACTGATGAAAGGACGATTCTTCGACTTATTGTCTCACCCGGCCCGCGTTTTGCTCTTCAAGTTTTAAGTACTGAGAGGTTTTGTTTTGCCGGAATCTTTTTTCACGAAGTTGTTTCGTTTGTTCACGCCGCGTCTTTCCGAGGCGAATCTGCTGCGTCGTTTCGAGATGGAGCGGAATCGGCTGCAACAGACGTTTCTTCAGAAGGCAAGGGAAGCCAACATTCCGCGGGGGTTACGATGGACTCAATGTGAGTGGCTGCCGTCAATGATCCTGCTAAAGGATCGACAGACCGATGAAATTTGCCTTTTGGCTGGTGTCAATATTTCGTTCGAAGCAATCGAAGGCGGCGACATGGAGAATGTTGCAGCCGTTTCAATGTTGCGAGATGCTTGTGCTGTATTTCAGTTAACACCATCCGGCTGGCAAACGAGTGGTCGAGCATTGTTTAATATGAATCCAGCGGAAGCGGCGGAAAGGCTTCGCGACTCATATGCACCTTACGCTGAAGCGAAGCCGTGATTCGCAGATGATGGATCTGACTGTTCGACCAATGGCAAAGTCCATCGAGTGCAGGTGCAACTATTCTGACTCATCACGGAACGGGTTGAACCGGACGTATTCCCAGTGGCGATATAGCTCGCTGGATCGCACCAGTTGTTCGTGAACTCCGTCGACCGCGACACGTCCTTCGTGGATCAGGACGATACGCTGACATTTCTTGACCGTCGAAAGCCGAAACGGCAGAAAAATAACCGTACGATTGGCTGAAAGTCGCTGATAAGCATCATCCAGCATGGCCTTTGTTTCTGAGTCCAGCATAATCTGAGGCTCTTCAATAATCAGAAGGGCAGGGGACCTGACGGCGGCTCTTGCCAGACTCAGCCGAAAGATCTGTCCAGGATCAAGTGCGGCCCCATGTTCCCCCAATGGGGTTTCGTAACCGCGCGGCAAGCTGCGGATAAAATGATCTGCATGAACGAGCTTAGCAGCATCCATGGCCTGTTGGCGGCTAATGTCGGTCTGCCCACAAGTGATGTTGTCGAGAACGGTTGCATTGAAGACCGGATCCTGACCACCAATCAACATGGCTTCTGCACGCAGTGATTCCAGAGTGCCCTGTCGAACATCTTTCCCGTCGATCAATATCTGGCCGGAATCAGGGTCAACGAAACGAGGAACCATGCTGGCCAGTGCATGCGCCGGCCCAGGCTGCAATGAAATTAAAGCCACTGTTTCACCAAAACCGATTCGCAGATCCAGTCCATTTAATAATCGTGGAAGCTGAGGAGTCTGGAAGGAGATCTGAGTAAACGTGAGAGTTTTGGCCATCGGCTCCAGAAAACCAGCTCCGGGTGCCTGGCTGACGCCAGGAATTCGATTGATATAGGACGCAACTTCATCTGCCTTTTCACTTCCGACTGAAATCAGATCTGTTTTCTCTTCGAGAAGTCCAAGTCTTTGGAAGATTACACAAAGGCAACTCGCAAGGAGCACGCTTACCGCAGGGTGATATCCCTGAAGGACTCTTGCTGAAAGGATCGCAAACGGAATCATGAATACGATGAGAAAGATGGCCTTTCGAATTCCCGCCCCCAGGCGTTGCTGACGATGAAACTGACGGCATCGTTTCTGGTAATCTCTGAGGTGGTTTTCAAATTGCTGTTGTTCAGTTTTCTCCATTCCAAAACTGGTCACGATTCTCGTTTTCTTCAGGCTCTCTGCCATTCTCGCGAGTCCTCGAGAGACTTGCTCAGACAGCAATCTCAGCGAGTTATCGCTGCGCTGTGATTCTGCGCGAAGTGCCATTCGCCCAAGAAGAACCGGGATCACGGTCTGAAGAAAAACTCGCCAGTCGGTCAGCCATGCCGCGAAACTCACTGCAGCCAGATCGGGAATGACCGACAGAGAAATGGCTCCACAGCGAGTTGCTGCGTTCTCCAGTGTTACTGTGGCATTCTGAAACAATTGATCAGTTGCGCGTGTCTGGTCACCAGTCAGATCCGCAGGCTCCAGCCGTAAAGACTTGCGATGAATATGCTGACGAAGCCGCAGTATCTCGGCGGCGATATCCTGTTCCAGCAGATCATTGGCCGCAGTTCGTAGTCCAGAGCGAAGTACGAGCAGGACGAAACACGTCACACTCATTGAAATCACTGCGGATGACGAATGATGAAGTAAGGGCAGGGCTGTGATGGCTTTGCTGATCGTTCGATCAGCAAAGCCATGCTGCAGACATGCTGCAAGCGGCAATAGGCCCTGGCCTGGAGTCGAACTGATTGACCCGGGTTGTGTAAGTACCCACGCGATCCCGCCGGAAATAACAATCACCAAAGCGAGACATACGCTGGCAATAACACTGATACCAGAAGCCAGCAACCGTCTTCGGCTGAGAAGACTCTGAGCGGAAACGAGACGATGAAACTCTGGCGACACAGACACGGCAGAATCCTCCAGAAGAGCTGAGTTGTCAGGCTGTATTGAACAGTCTGTCACTCCAGATTCAAAACCCGGAAGCGGAAACATTGCAAATCCGACACCAATGTATCAGTGCATTTGCAAGACTGGCGACTTCTGGAGGAATTTACTGAATGGAACGTATCGTGACACAAGATTTTGTATCCGTACGCCAACCAGCGTTAGGCAAGGTCTCGATCTTCGAAAAGGAGGAATCCAAGCAGCAACATGGCAGCGATGTAGGTTGTAGCGTACACGAGGCTCAACCCGAGATAATCCTGAGGGACGACTCGTCCAGTTGCCACGGCAGATGAAACATTGAATGTTGACAGTGATGGCACGACCATCGAAATCAATCGAGCGGTGAACGTGACGGACTCATTCGCCTGGCCCGCAACACTTTGGTTAACAATGATCTCCGTCAGATTCCCAATCACAAATACGGCAAAGCAGACGACAAGATTCATCACCATAGGCATTCGCGTTGCCACAGTGACGCTGATTGCTCCGAGAACGCAAACCTGAAGAAATGACAAAGCAACACCCGGCAGAATCTGAGCAATAACACGCACTCTATCCGGATGTGGCGAAGGAATTTCCACGTTCGATACCTTGTGCCATTGCCACATCGGCGTCACTTCCTCGGAACGCTCTCTTTGGTCGTAACCTACCTTGAAGAAAATCAGTACCGAAAACAACGCCGTCAAAATAACGAAGAGCCAAATGACCGACTGAACAATTCCAATGTACTTTCCCAGAATAAACTGGCGACGATCAATCGGCTTGCTCAAAAGAGTCATCGCCGTCTTGCCCTCAATTTCACTGGTAATGCTGGTCCCCGCAGTCCAAACAGCAAGAAGTGCACCAGAAATCAGAAGCGTTGCCAAACCGCACTCGTTCAACATCTTTACGTCATCTTCAAGAGTAAAGAATGGCATAACAGAGTTGAGCAACAACACGATCGACGATATTGCGACCAATAGCAGGAACAAAGGCTGACGAATGGCCTCCTTCGTCGTAGCCCGCGCAATGACTCCGACGCGTGTTCCGTACGAAACACCCACAAGAGCCGCAGCCAGCCCAAACACGGATAACCATGTCAGTGTCCAGTCTGTCTGGACCGGTGGAGCAACAGGAATGCCTTCAGCGAACGTCAAAAAGCGGTTCATTACAGAGAAAATCCCGAATGCGAAGCCTGGAAACGGGCGCAATTTGGCCTATTACAAGTCTGATACGTTGCTCCAGATCACACCGTTGGGAAATTCCACCAAAGGCTTCCTGCAGCACCCCTTCCCACTCTAGCAGTGTTTTCGATAGCTCCAAGCGAAAACATTGCCACATTGGCCTCTGCGTCTAACGACGTATGCCAAATCCGGAAAACTCCTCCACGCCAATTCCGGGCAGTCGTTGAACGTCTGAAATTCCATCCCCGAAAAGCCCCTTCAGCCGCACAATCAATCGGTCAATCGACACGGCCTCAGCTGTTGCAACCACTTCAACCCGACCATCCGTCAAATTCTGAACATAACCATGAACTCCGGAGCCTCTGGCGAGCCGTTGGGTTGCCGCACGAAATCCGACACCCTGAACACGTCCGGAAAAGTAGATGATTTCAGTGATGTACTTCATGGTTCTGTTACTGCCTGAATGGAGGGCCTATTCGATCGGTCTGCCAATCAGCACTTCAATGGTAGCCGTCCTTAATGCCTCAAGATTCATCGCCGAAAGCTGGCTGAAAGTCGTTGTACCAGCGTCGTCGTCGTTGGCTTTTTCGACGAGAGCATCCACCTTGACATAGTGGCGGATGAAGTCCTGCATCTGACTCTGTGTCCAGTTTTTGTGCTTCTTCAGGAGAGTTAGATATTCTATCAATTGCTGCGCATCCCGATATGCCTTAAGTCGTATTGAATGCCGGATCGAAATTTCTCCGCTGGGGGCCGTGTCAAAGATGAAGAGTCCAAGTTGATCGGCCTCTGTCAAAGCACTGCCGGTTTTATTAACCGTTTGCCACGGAACGATTCCCTCTGCACCTTGCTGCCACGAATCAACAGCCCATGCCTGAATATTCCGATTCGTCTCATGAACATGATTCGATGTACCGTAAATCCAGACTCGAATTCGATCACGCTCAATCCGATCAGTGATCAGTCGGCGGTAGTTTTGAAATGCAGAAGTTGCCACGACCCAGAGATCGCTTCGACCGTCGAGTTGCGCTCGGCAGTATTCGGGGCGTGAGATGTCAACGCGATACTGGATCTTTACATTCGGTCTGCTCTCGTGTCCCCGATCTGTCAGCCCTCCATAAAACTGAAGAGCCCGATAGTCCCAGAAACTTGAGGGCTCATCCAGAATCCACGGGGCCTTTGATTCATCTGCGAGAGAACCCTTGTTGTTGAAATAAACCTGAAAGCCTGTTTCGTTCCATCCTCTTGCATCTGCGACCTGAGCAAAATCACGAAGGATATTTACGTACGTCTCGGCATAGGCTGACTGCTTGTTAAAAGCCAGATAGGCATCAGGGTTGCCATTGAAGAACGCTCTGCAGTTCAGAGGCCAACTTTCATGAAACGTGAGGTAGAACCCAGGAGCAGGTATTGGTCCTCGATGACCATTTTGGAAAAACGATCCATCCAGGTATGGCCCGAATGCTTCGATAAAATCATCCCAATAGCCCGACTTGTCGCCTGGCTGTATGTTGTCATACTTTTTATTGTCCATGCGGCGGCCTGAGCGAAGCCTCATGTCGAGATTGCTTTTTCGCGATCCGGGCGTGGCAGTGTTGTGTGAATAATGCATGATGTTGCAGTGAACTCGATGATCGTAAGCAATCTGCTGCAGCTCATAATATTCATTGATGTTGTCTGGCATTCCGTAGCTGTTCATCTCGCATAAAAATGTCGCTTTGCGAGGCAGTGAAAATGGAAGTACCAACACTTCCAGCGACAGGCTGCGTCCATCGGAGATTTTGATGGTGCCTCTTTTTACAGTGGCCTCAGATTTAAAAGGAATGAACAGGTCGGCAACCAGAGCCTTGTCTGTATCGGCGTTGAGGCCGATCGATTGCGGCATTGGCAACAGCGGGTCAGGAATCTGACGTCCTTGTGACTGGACATACACAGCCTGGTAGAGGTCGACACGGATTTGTGGATCATCTAACTCGACCTTGACCGAAACCTTTGCTTCACGATCTTTTCTCAATAGAAGTTGGAAGCTGACGACCTCACCAGCGGCAGCAACGAGGCGAACTCGCTGACCGTCAAATATTGGATTATGATCACGGTAATCTTCAGGCAACATACCTACAGAACGGCCAGCGGCGTCATACTTATCCGTGACAGGAATTACGCTAAGGCCAGAGTGCGACAGCGGACGCTTCGCCTGAATATTGGCTTCCGGAGTGATCACCGGCTTTGGACTCTTGATTATGCTGAGAGTAACCGCCGGCTCCGATCGCTGGCCCCCGCGACTCAGAGTCACAACGGTAATTTTACAGGGCAAGAAAGGATTGATTTCTGAGGACAGGTCTCGTAGGGGAATCGTTTGTCTCGTGTTGTTCAGCACGAGAGGGATGTTATGTCTCGCAAGAGGGTGGTCGTTGATCGTGATCTCATAAGCGAAGCCATTTCCGGGTGAGGTAAGATGCAACTTCGGGGAGTCGTCGCCAGATGCCATCACCGACAACTCGGTTGCCGTTGCGGGAACCGGACCATCCTGATCATCAAGTTCGACAATCAAATGGGGCCGTTTGCCGGATTGCTCTTTGGAAAAGATCGTTGGGTTGCGACTATAATCGGCGTCGTGCTCGTGGATGGCGAGGCCGTAAGCGACGCCTGTCGACATCGCATGAATCATGTCGGGGGGTATGTCCCAATGATACTTGCCATCCTTCAGTTCAGACGGCGATTGGTAAACGAGGGTAAAGCTGTTTCCGCCACAGACAGCGGGAAATCTTGCATCCGCGTATCCCCAGTTCTGGATTCCGTCGATTCCCGCCGAAATCCCATTCGAGCGATTCTCATCCCACTGAGACGCGATGGTTGAAACTGTAATTCCGCTGATCTCCTGGTCGCCTCGCACGCATAGAAGGGTCGCTTTCTTTATCTGCTTGCCCTGAATCGCTGATGTGTCAAACGCGATTGCAACCATATGCTGGTTGCCTTTCACTCGAATTCTTCCCTGTTGCCCCGCATTTTGTTCCCATTCGCCGTCGACCATCACGATCGAGTTGTCTTTGGTAACAGGCAATTGAATCGAATCAATTGCAGCACACTCACTTGCCCGGATGAGGTATGTCGACAGAAGCAGCACGGGGAAGAACCGCATTGGGTATGCTCGCTTTTAAGGCCAATCTATGAAGTTCGAAAATGCCTTTGGCTATCGTGATTTCGGGCAGCAAGACTTTTCGAATCGATCGCCTGCCCATGGACACGTGGGAAGGCACTGTAATTGGAACGCCACATACCAATTGAAGTCGACCGCCCACAAAGAAGAGTCGCGCACATGAACTGTTATGCAGCACTCATTGGGCAATGGTGTTCGGAATCAGCAGGCAAGGTTCTGCAGGCGATTTTCCAGCTCGTCAATGAGCTCCCCGATTGTTCGTCCAGAGCATGAGGTCGGAAGGCCAATGTGTTCGCCGATTGTCACCCACTCCGCAACTTTACGTTCAGCGGCCACGACAGTGCTATGATCTCGTCCACCGAAATACATCCCGATTTCTCGATAGGCGGACTTCGTCATTCGTCGAGACATAAACATCGCAACTGCGCGGGGCAGGGCGATCGCTTTGCGGCGCGATGCCGAGCGAAGATCAGCGACGGTTACGCCAAAGGCCTCACACACGACTTTTTCGACGTCGCTAATTCGGACAAGTCGACGGCATTCCTCTGCCATCTCGCCAAGGATTTCACGAGCAACAGCCAGTGTAATTCGTCGACCATTTAATGCGAACTGTCCTTCAAGCTGGTTTAAGGCACCCTGAAGTTCACGGACATTCCGACGACATCGCCGAACGACATATTCGAGGGCGTCGTCTGAAAAAACAGCCTTCATGCCCACAGTCAGAGATCTGGCAAGTCTGTGCCGAGTGGCTTCGTCAGGGGATTCGATTCGACAGACGAGTCCACTCATGAATCGAGTCGTCAATTCTTCACGATGTTTCGTGAGCAATCGAGGATGTCGATCCGAAGAGATCACGACCTGGCCACCATGGTCGATCAACTGGGTGATCGTGTGAAGGAATTCCTCCTGAGTCGCTCTTTTGTTGTCCAGAAACTCAATATTGTCGATCAGCAGGACTTCGACATTCCGAAATCGTTGACGAAACGATGGCACCGTTCGTGAACTGAGGGCGGAGGTGAAATAGTTGGTGAAGGCTTCGCAGGTCAGGTACATCACATTCTTTTCAGAATGCTTCCTACGAACCTCGGTATAAATCGCCTCCAGCAGATGAGTCTTCCCAGTGCCCGTTCCGCCATGGATGAACAACGGGTTGTATCTCTCTCCCGGAGTTGCGGATACCTGACGGGCTGCCAGAACAGCCAAGTCATTACATTCCCCCGAGATGAACGAGTCGAAACATCGGAAGCGTCGGCGATTTCCCGGGAGACTCAGGGAGCCTGGTCGGTCAAATTCAGAAGGAATGGCTGGAGTTGGTTTAAGATTCTTTGTTGTTTTAATAGGACCATTTCCAGGGTCTCGGCGCAGCTTCACATCATTGTCGATTGCCCCGGAGTTCATCGTCCCAGAAACGACAACCCCGGAAACTGGTGTGGAGACCGCACTGAAAGCCCCAGCAACCTCCAGCATGAGAGACTCGTCAACCTCAAGCTGCGATGTTGCTGACGGACCAAGAACCAACTGTGCAGCCTGATTGAGCGATGTTCTGAAACGTCGCAACAACCAACCCAGAATAAATGGATTCGGAACACGCACTATTAGTCGGTCGCCAGAGATCTCGAAGCGCGTACGCTTGTGAAACCAGTGCTGGAAATTCTGTTCACCGACGGCGTCACGGACCGAATGTGTAATTCGATCGAGCTCAGAAGAAACAACCGACGAATGCGCAAATGCAGAACTGGAAACCGAAATTTGCGCAGAGATGCACGAAGCATCGAACGTCGGCTTGTCGTCTTGACGTGCGGGCTGCGTCATGCGCCCCTCCCTCTTTCGCCAGCGCGCAGCATCACCCCAGACAAAGACGGGGCAATTCGCGAAAGCAAGCAGCTCGCGCGGCGCTCCATCGCCTGTCGCCTCAAGGGCAGGGCGGTGATTCAGGACTGGCATTTTTTACAGGTTATACTCAACGACGAGTGCAGATTCGTCCCCGAGCGCTTACTCACTCAACGGCGGCGATGTTAACCAGACATGAAGAAGTGTCAAATGAGCTCACGTGAATTCCGTTCACACTTTGTTGAGAGAATTTCGTAAGTGTATCAGTACGAAGACTCTCCGAATTTAGACGATTCTGACTGCGACTTTCTTAGTTCAAAATGACTGTCTATCGTTGACAAATCAGAATCAACCACAGCGCCCGCCAAATCGCTCCCTCGGAACGAGTCGTCGCCGTGAATCCAAACGGCTCTCTGCAGAGATTGCGGGATTTGTTAGGCTTTCCCTTTCTCGGAATTCCTGCTCCTTGCGAACCACTCTTATTCAGAGGTGCTTGAGATGAGTTCCGGGAACGGCGTCGTCAGAAGTCGGAATGGTGGTCACGGGAGTGCTTTGCGATGAATTCGCATGAATTGGAGCTTAATGATCGTGTTCGAGTCATTCTTGGCTCAGGATTAATGGTCTTGTCCTCGCTTTTCGCGGTTTTCATTTTCTCTGATCGAATGGACATGCGACCTTTTGATTTCCCTACGGTCTGGTACTCCACGCGATCCTTACACCTGCTCTTGTGTGGAGCCATGTTCTTTTGTGCTGCAATGATGCTTAGGTCGCCTCACCACCGCACGCAGCCTCCTGCGCGCCCCTTATTTTCCAGTTGCCGGCTATTTACTCGCAAAAATTGCCCACTGTGTGACGATGCAATTGCCGTTCTGGCGGGGTTTCAGGGAGCACTACCCGCGATTGAGTTGATCGATATTGATGACTCTCGTGAGCTGATGAGGCAGTTCGGTGAGTCTGTGCCGGTTGTGGAAATCGACGGAAAGGTGCGGTTTCGCGGTGGCGTCAGTGCCCAC
>CAMAXD010000004.1 GCA_945861975.1 Candidatus Kuenenia stuttgartensis
AACATCCTTGTCACCAAGAAAGGTGAAGTGAAGGTCGCGGACTTTGGTCTGGCTCAACTGGGGGACGGCTCGGGAAGCGAAAAAGAAGGCGTCACGATGGGCACGCCGCTTTATATGAGTCCGGAACAAGTCAGCGGCCGCGAGCTTGACCCGAGATCGGACGTCTATTCCTTCGGAGTCACCTGCTACCAATTGCTAAGCGGCGAAACGCCGTTCAAGGGTGCAAACCCCGTCGCGATCGCGATGCAGCATTTGAAGAATCCACCACCGCCGCTTAAAGAAAAAAATCCCGCGTTGCCGGACATTCTTTGTCGCGTTGTCCATCGCATGATGGCCAAGCGAAGGTCGCTCAGATATCAGTCAGCCGATGAAGTTCTGGAAGACCTCAAGAAACTAGTCACCGCGCATAAGCAGGGACGGTCACTGGATCTGGTCAAGCTTCCTCGACTTGAAGAACTAGAGAAGCTTGCCGAAGAGGAACGTGCCAGGCATCTCAAGGCAGGCGGCACTATTCCTCCCGAAGGATTCGACGATGTGGGGCTTGAGCTGCCTTCAGCGGCTCCGGTCAATCAGACAGCCGTCATGCCCAGTCGCTGGGCGGCAGAAAATTTCGTGGCGGAACAGCCAAAGACGAAGGTCGCTCCTGCCCCGGCGGTGATCACGATTGACGACGATGACGACGTGCCCTACGTTCGAAAAAGTTCTGGACCGCCGAACGACTTTATTGACCTGACACCTGCAGTCGACGTGACGTTTCAGCTCCTGATTTTCTTTATGGTGACGGCATCGTTCAGCATGCAAAAAGCATTCGACGTTCCGCCAGCGAAGAATGTTGAAGGTGTCTCATTGAATGTCACGGTGCCTCTGGACGAAAGCCCGGGAGTCAAAGTGCAGGTTGACCCCAATAACGTGATGTATGTCGACAGTAAGAAGGCAACCACCTATCAGGAGATTTTTGATCTCCTGACGGCGGAGAAGAATGCGGCATCGGGAGTCAGTGATCTGGATCTTGAACTCGACCCGGAGTCGATTCATGAAATGCGAATTATCGTGATTGATGCGGCAACGCAGGCCGGATTCACTCGCGTACGAAACAAGATCGTGGAGTTTCAGTAAGTCATTTTTTTGTCTGGTGTGCTGCGCCGTCTTTCCGGCCTCGCCCAAGTGAGAAGTGGAATCAAAAGTGGCATCTGAAGAATATGACGATGATGTTGAAGAGGTGGAAGTCGATGATCGCGAGGAATCTCGCGAGGTCATCAGCGAGCGGGCGCGTAGACAGCTTCGCCGCGGAAAACTGAGCGAACTCGCGGAAAAACTAACCGGTGGTCCTGAACGACCTGGTCAGCAAAAGATCGCGCGTTCCCCGGTCGTGATGTTATTGGTCGGCAGCACTGTTGGTGCTTCGATTCTGGCGGCCATCTTCTGGTTCATCAATGCTCGAAACACAGAGGATCGACTGATCAAGGAAGCGACCGCTTCTCTGAATCTTCAGAAGTATCTTGATGCCGAAGGACAATTCGAGAGATTCATCTCAATCTATCCCAAAACGAGTATGACTCCGGTGGCCAAAATTGGCCTGCATCGGGCTCGCGTTGAAAAGTTCATTCTGACAGAAACTCCGGACGTTATTCGCGGACTTAAAGAGTTGAAGAGCCTCATCGAAGAATGTCGTGAACTGGAAGGCTTCGATGCTGAGAAAGATAACCTCAAGCGATATGCAGAACGACTGACTTATGCCGGTGCTTTTGTGGCAGAAGTTGCACAATCCCAGGAAGCACTGGACGTCAGTCTGGAATCTCTTGAGTTGCTAAGGAAGTATTCGGGAGAAGGCGGGATTAATCCGGCGCGCGAGCAAGCTCTGGTGGATCGACAACGAATGGCCTCAGCTTCCGTGGCCAAAAAGAATGACTTTCTCGGGACACTGGCAAAGGTCAAAGAACAACTTGAAGCGGGCGATACGATGGGGGCCATCAGTGCCCGCAACGACCTCATCACAAAATACCCTTTGCTGACGGAGGACAAGGATGTCTCCAAACTTCTGCAGGATATTCTGGGGAGAGAGAAGGAATTTGTTGTCCGCACGGAGATCGGAAAAGATGGACTTGGCCCCGCTGAAAATGGGCTGGTCCTTCCTTCGCTGGCTTTGACACTAAGAACTCAGGCAACAACCGATCTTTCGTCCCAGGGCCGTGCTGTCTTCTCGTTTGGTATGGACAGTTGTTTTGCCGTTGATTCCGACACGGGCTCTCCACTTTGGCGGCGTCCAATAGGTGATAATGCACCATTCTCTCCAATGCCCGTCAAAGTCATCGATCCTGCAGGAGTGCTTGTCTACAGCACAATGTCCGAAGAACTGCAGATGCTGTCCCAGAAAGATGGGCAACCGTTGTGGCGTCAGAGTGTCGAAAGCCGCCCAACAGGTGCACCGATTTTGATTGCCGACAATTTCTACGTAACAACTCAGGCTGGTGAACTCTGGCAGATCGCTGCCAATAACGGGCGAGCCATTGCGAAGCTGAAGTTCTCACAGTCCGTCATTGGGCCTCCTGCCGTTTCCAGTGATTCGCTGCGTCTGGTGATTCCGGGCGATCAGACAATGGTCTACACGATTGGGCTCAACCCATTTGCTTGTCTTGCCGTGTCCTACATCCCACATTTGACCGGCAGCATCAAAGCGCCGATGGTCACGGCCGGGCGTTATTATTTGATGGTGGATAACAATGCTGCAGACAAAGCACGTATCCAAACATTGCAGATGGATGATGCCGGACAACTTAGTTCTGTTTCGGAAGACAGTGTTGACGGACAGGTGAACGACCCTTGTCTGCTGCGAGGTTACGAGCTGTTTGTGCCGTCGACACCTCAGCGAGTCACGGCCTTCCGAGTCACTGATGATGCCGGACAACCACCACTGGCAAAAGTCGGAGCCAATCAGCTTGAAGAAGGACTACAAACGAAGATGTTTCTGTTAGCTGGTCCCGGAGGCCAGTTGTGGATGGGCGGGCGTGATCTCCGTAAATTTCAAACTCGAACGAACACCGTGCTGCTGGATCCGGGAGTCACGGCTGAAGGGATCCATTTGCAGCCTATCCAATTCGCCGACGAAGCGGTCTATCTGACAACACGCAATCCGAATTCAAACTCTACATTCCTGACCCGTGCTGATCGTGAACAGATGAAGGGAACGTGGCGAACTGTGCTGGGGTCAAACGTTGTCGCCCTGGCTCCTTCGGCTGGCGGTCAGTCGCTATTGGCAGTTACCGATTACGGCGAGACCTATCGAGCCCAGATGTCGGACGTCCAATCTGGTGGTTTTACAATGGAGTCGGTTAGTCGCTTTCGGCTGCCGGACAAACTCTCCACTGCGGTTGAAGGAGTTGTTTTGAAAGACGGTCGACCGGCCGCTTGGTGCGGTAGCCCTGAACCCTCAATGTGGACTTTTACAAATACCGGACAACTGGAACGAAAATGGGTACTCCCGGATAGTCCACAGATTGCTCCGGTGACACTCGATGGCGGTGTCGTCTTTGCGATGCCCGGACGGCTGCATATTTCAGCCACTGCTGGAGGAAATCCTGCCGAAGATTATCGTTCGTCCCAAACGGCTGATGGTCAACAACCATGGAAATCACTGACTGCAATCTCGGCGAATCAGGTCCTGGCTGTAACCGGTGACAACTCGTTTATTCGAGTTGAGTACAGAGCAACACCAAGGCCTCAGTTGACGGAAGTCAGTGTGACGAAAATGCCTCAAATCATCGAAGTGCCGCCGGCCTCTGCCAATGGTTTTCTGTTTGTAGCCACTGTCGAGGGTAAACTGCTGCTGATGCAGGCATCAAGCCTTGAGATCCTCGCTCAGATTGATCTGGGTGGCGTTCCGAGCGCGACACCGAAGATCGCTGGAGAGTATGTTTTTGTTGAGGTGGCGAATCAGGAAGTCAAAGTCTTCCATATCGAAAATTCACTGCCTCAAACTGGTGCTTTTCCTCTGGATGGAAATCCACTGGCAGGAAGTCCGCTGGTACTAAGTGACGGGTTTCTGGCGGTACGACGAGACGGAATGCTGATGAAGCTGGACGCCACCGCTGCCACAACGCTCGGTTCCAGATCACTTGGCCAGTTGGTTCAACAAGGTCCTTTGGTGATCAATGGTCAGACTCTCGTCGTTGGCTATGACGGCGGCCTGTACCAAATTGATACAAGCTCTTTGTAGTCAGATTTCCCCCTGATCCTGTTTACACAGTCGGATGTTCTCTAAGAAACGACATGAGTCAAAATCTGCGTCATCCAGTGCGAAGCCTCCGACAGTGTGTGAGTTCTCCCATGCGTCTTGCTGCCGTTGGTTTGCTGTTTATGTTTATGGGCAATGCGATTGCCGATGAAAAAGTCGATCGCACCGAGTTGCCCAAACTTGCAGACATGCCGATCCCGACAGCTGATGAGTTGTTTGCGGCCGATGAAAACGACAAAGAATTCGACTGGATCGTCCTGCCCGCAGCCGCACCTGAGGACCGTACGGTCATTGTTGTGAATCCGATTTTTCCTCGCCCGGATACTCTGAAGAAGATGGCTGAGGAATATAAGAAACTCGAAACCAGCAAGCCTCAGAATCAGAAGGAGCGAGAAGAGCGAGTTAAGCGGATGAAGGAACTGCAGAAGCTTGTCGTGACACTGATGGGGGATCAGTTGACTGAGTACAGCCTTCCTATGTCAGCAATTGACCACATTCTTCTCTTTGAAGATCTGATCCTGCTCCGAGTTGATGAACTCATCAAAGAGGGAGACATCCGGAAGGCGTATGAACTTTTACTGAATGTCGAAAGGGAGATTCCAAACTGGGAAAAGTCTGTTCCTCGATTTGAGCAACTGATCCTCGCAGAATCCACAATCCGAGCCAATGAAGGTGATGCTTATGCCGCTCTGGCATTACTGGACGAAGCTGCAGCTCGAAATCTTCAGAACCCGGAACTGCGTCCTCGCTTCGGTCAGATTGTAGGACCGATGATTCAGGAGGCGATGGACAAGGAAGACTATCGAAAGGTCCGCTATCTGATCTCGCGAATCGAGAAAGTCGTGCCCGACCACGAACTTGTTCCGCAGTCAAAGAATCGTCTGCAGCAACTGGTTGTATCGCTTCTGGAAACTGCAGAACAGCATTACCAACAGCGTGATTTTCCTGCAGCGGCAAAGCTCGCGTGGAAGGCTAGTACTGTGCTGCCACTTCAGGGTAACGAAAAGGCGGCCTTCTCGCGCATTGTGGCTCGCCATCAAGTGCTGCGTGTCGGTGTTGAAGACTCGGACAATGATAAACAGATTTTCCCTGTGCCTCAGGAATCGCGAGAGCGACTAACTGAATTGATTGAGGTTCCATTATTCGAGCCTTCTGCTGCCGATGAGCTGACCTATTTCCGCTCCAGTTATTTCGAAATCTGGGATCCGGCAGATCTTGGTCGAGAAGTGATCTTTTCTTTAAGGGAAACTCGACCACACTGGCAATCGCAGCCCATTCTGACCGCAAACACAGTGGCTGAAGCATTGGGACATCGAATCGATGAGTCCAGCCCTTTTTTCAGCTCAAGACTGTCTTCATTCGTAAAAGAAATCTCCGTCAGATCCCCGACTCAGCTTCGAATTCGATTCTCTCGCGTGCCCCTGAACATCGAATCGTTGCTTAGGTTTCCCGTGACCGGGTTTCCGCAACAGGGCCTCACTGAGAATGTCGATGCGGCAAGAGCCGATCGCACAGCCGTAGAGACAGACGACGCTTCCGCGACAGTTGATGGCTCCGGAACTTCTACGTTACCTGCCGTCTTGTCGACTCGTTTTCGAAAAGCTGCGTCGGACGACACAGGCCGCGTGTTTATGCGCAACACGCCGGAACCAGATGGGCTGGACGGGAGTCAGTACCATGTCGCTGAAGTTCAGGAGGTTCGTTTCGGCAGCCGTGATAAGCTACTGCAGAGCATGATTCGCGGAGAACTGGATTACCTGCCACATCTGCTTCCCAGCGAAGTTGATGCCTTCAAAGTTTCCAGCGAGTTCACAACAAAGCAGTACGCCATTCCAATGACGCATGTCATTGCTTTTAACCCGATGTCTGACCGTATCGTGAATGCACAGATGCGAAGAGCCCTTTCGTTTGCTGTCAATCGCGAAGGAATTCTGAAATCGATTGTCCTGAAGGACGATACGATGCAGCACGGCCGACCTACGAGTGCAGCGTGGCATCTGGAAAGCTATGCAACGGAACCAAACGAAGTTCCACCGGCTTACAATATTCGACTGGCCTACGCATTGCGTTTTGCGGCCGAGCGACAGCTTCAGCTGGCAGAATTGACCAAGCTGACGGACGCCGCTCGAGCTGAAGCAAAGAAGAAGAAAGAAGCCTTTGAGCCAGAAGTATTCCGAGCTGAAACCAAGGTCGACTACATCAAGTTGCCTCGTCTGAGATTCGTTGTTGAGCCTGAGCCAACCTGCATCGCTGCTGCAGAGCGAATCATGCTCTACTGGCAGAAGATCGGCTTTGAAGTGGATCTCGTCAAAGGTGATCAGCCCGGGGATCCTCTGACAGATGGCGAATGGGACATGTGTTATCGTCGCGTTCGAATGGAAGAACCGCTCCTTGAGCTTTGGCCACTGCTGGCCAATGACAACTCCCTGGAAATGAGCCGCCTCGGAATGTTTCCTGACTGGATGCGTCAGGAGCTGATCAATCTGGACTATGCCTCAAGCTTCCAGGATGCGCAGACGCGACTGTTTACCATTCACAATCATATCGCTGCGGAAGCGTTTCTGATTCCGCTTTGGGAAGTCGATGACTTCGCCGTATGGCGAAAATCCATCATCGGTATGCCCGAACGTCCTCTGTCTACCTATCAGAACGTTGAACGCTGGATCGTGCGACCATGAAGTTGATTCTACTAAATTGCCGATCGTTGCTGCTGGCGGCTGTTGTGTTAAGCACTTACTCCGCAAAACAGTGCGGCGGTCAGACCCCAACTGCAGGTGAAACAGCCTCAGCACCGACAGCAAATACCGGGACTTCCGAGTCTCCCGCTGTTGCTGCAAATCCCGCATCGTCCAACACCGACGCTCCGGCCACTGAACCCGTTGTTGAGCTGCCTCTGCCTCATCGCCCTTACCAGGTCGTGGTTGAGGTAGGCTTTGATGGCAACGATACTCGCGGTCCACTAACCCAACGTTTACTGACTGAAGACATCCGCAAGGGTCTGCAGCGAATGTATGGGCATATGTGGAATGCCGATGTACGCAACAGTGGCTGGCTGATTCCCGCCAGCTCTTACCGGCTTGACCGTCTCATAGAATCAGACGTTCAGTCTCACTACGATGGCACCGCAGTGGAAAAGGTTATTCTGATTGGTATCTCCGGAAATCAAAATGCGTTTGAGGTGAGCTGTCGAGAATTCGATGTCAGGGTTCAGGAACTGACGCCGCTTCTGAAGCTGCAAACGAATGATATTCAGGAAGTGGGGGCCATCGCATGCCGTCTGGCTCGTGACAGTTTTCGCCCTGTGACGATGTTCATTGCTCCATCCGTCGACAAGACAGAGCTGGAATTCGAACTGCAGGCTGGAACACTGACGCCACCTGATCCTACCGCTGCACAGATTGCCGAGGGTGACGTTCTTCGACCATTTCTCCGACAATTGGACCGTCGCAATCCAGGAAAAGTCAAAAGCCTGCAAAGACTTGACCTGAGTTACATAAGAGTCACTTCATTCAATCAGGAACTTCGAACAGATGTCGTGGCACCGGAGGATTCGCCCGTACGAGTTGAGGACGTTACCAGTGTTCCAGTAACTTATTCAGACAATGGGCATGTGAAAGGCGTACTCATCTCGCATGGCCTCGTGCCATTCGGCGGGCGAGCCAGAAGTGTTCAGCAGATTGCTCTGCGACAACGCCCGGCTGCAGTAAAAAGTCGAGTGCGACTGGTACTGCAGTCGCGACCTGATCGACCGCTGATTTGTTTCCGTGTTGATCGAGTGTCCAAGCTTCGTCAAACCGATGTTAACGAAGCGCCGGGTGTGCGCATGTTGTCGGATCGTAACGGAGATATTGAGATTGAGGTCGATCCACAGAATCCAACCTTCTGGCTCTACGTCTACAGTGGCAGCGTGTTGCTGGCTCGCGTGCCTTATGCTCCGGGTTTGATTCCTCGCGATACCATGAAATTACCGGATGATTCTGTGCGGCTTGGTGTTGAAGGGGAACTATACCTGTTGCGAGATCAGCTTGTTGATATGGTCGCGCAGAAAGCGGTCTACATGAGCATTGCGAAGAAATCCGCAGCCGAAGGAAACGTCCCGGGACTGGAAGCTGCAATCACTCAGCTTGATGCCCTGCCCGGACAAAAGCGGTTCGAAGAGTTACTCAACAAGATCAAGACGGACGCGTTAACAAAAGCAGATCAGCAGAAGAATACAGGAGCCCGCCGAAAGGTGGAAAAGCTGTGTACAAAAATGGGAGAATCGCTGACTCTGTTTTTTGCGGGTGACAAGCGTCTACGAGAAGCACAGGAACTCGAGCAACTTCGTCAGTCGGCCGAAGCACGGGCTGGTGCAGCGGCTCCCGTCAGCGAAACGCCTGCACCAGCTCCGAATCAATAGCTTAAACCACGACGGTGCATCAGAAGCTGATCTGATCGTGACGGTTGGCCGGACAAAAACAAACCTGTCGGTATCGATCCCTTGTTTCCTGTAATAAACACCCGTAAAACGTGCCGTTCTGAGGCATGGTTATCGGTCCGAATCCTCTGCTTCCGGCCCTTGAAGTCACTCCGCGCATGCAAGACACCGCTAAGCCCAAAATCATCGCTGTGATGCCAGCCTACAATGCGGCCACCACGCTGGAGCGAACGCTTAAAGATATCCCTCCGGGAACAGTCGACGAAATCATTCTCGTTGACGACTGCAGTCGCGACAATACAGTCGAGCTGGCAAAATCACTCGGGCTTACGGTAATTCGACACGAGCAGAATACGGGCTACGGTGGCAATCAAAAAACCTGCTACACCGCTGCCCTGGAAAGGGGAGCTGACATCGTTGTCATGATTCACCCGGATTATCAGTACGATAGCCGCGTGATCCCGGTGGCAGCGGAACTAATTCGCCTCGGCAATTGCGACGTCATTCTGGGGTCACGCATTCGCACTCGGCAGGAAGCACTGCAGGGCGGAATGCCTGCCTGGAAGTACATCGCGAATCGTTGCCTCACAATCTTCGAAAACGTAGCCCTCGGACAAAACCTGGGGGACTTCCACAGTGGCTTTCGAGCCTATCGGCGCGAAGTCCTGGAGAATGTTCCATGGCAGGAAAACTCCAACGATTTTGTCTTCGATACGCAGTTTCTTGCTCAAGCCGTCTTCTTTAATTTTCGTCTCGGAGATATCCCCGTTCCCGTCCGCTATTTTGCGGAAGCCTCAAGCATCAATTTTCGCCGCAGCGCTCGTTACGGATTGCTGACACTCTGGGTTATGGTCCTGTTCTGGTGCAACCGCCTTGGAGTATGCCGATCAACGATCTTCCAACGCAGATCATAATCGTCGAGAAGCATACGTCATCGCCCGGAGCAACTCCGCGATGTCTTCAAACTTCCGATCCGACGTCAAAGATGTACGATTGAGTGGTGTTCGGCCAAGCGCCAAATACGAACCACAAAAACCTGCGATCAGAACCATGGTGGACACACCTGCATACCCACAATCTGAATTTCGCCATTGAGATGATTCTTCGATCTTCATGCAGGAGCTTTAAAAAGTTTTTCAAGCGTTGCTCGCTGAGCCCCCCCCCCCCCCCACGAATCATGCGATTCCTATGTGCATTTCTCCGGCTCGGGGGCCATTGATCGGAACATTTTCACGGCATCCGGGTAAACCGAGGCGGTCTGGTAGACAATCGCCTGAAACGTCCACAAAATGCGATCTCCACAGAAATACTTCCGACGCTGGCGTTTGGAAGAATCGGCTCGAATCAAAAATTCGGCCTGTGAACCACTCCTACTCCTTCCAGCCACGCCCATTATTGCCCAGGAGCAAATTGACAGATGTCTCAACCGGGAAATCAGAGCATTCAGAGCGTTCTGAAAGAAACTCGATTATTTGCACCACCAGCCACATTTTCTGCCAATGCTCATATCAGCAGTGAACAGCAGTATGAGGCGATGTGGCATCGGGCCAAGGATGATCCGGCAGGATTCTGGGGTGAGATGGCAGGAAACCTGGAATGGTTCCGTAAATGGGACACCGTGGTTCAAGGCCATATGCCTGATACAAAGTGGTTTGTCGGTGGCAAGATCAATGCCAGCTACAACTGCGTCGATCGCCACCTGAACGGACCATCTCGCAATAAAGCCGCGATCATTTGGGAAGGCGAACCCGGGGATACTCGAGTTCTCCGCTATCAGGACCTGCATCGCGAAGTCTGCAAGTTCGCTAATGTGCTCAAGAAGCTGGGCGTACAAACCGGCGATCGAGTCACATTGTACATGCCGATGATTCCAGAGCTCACCATTGCGATGCTGGCGTGTGCTCGAATCGGTGCTGTGCATTCTATCATCTTTGGTGGCTTCAGCGCTGATGCCGTCGCTGATCGAAACAACGATGCTCAATCAAAGGTCGTCGTGACGGCCGATGGCGGATGGCGCCGAGGGAAAGAGGTTCCTCTCAAGGTTGCGGTTGATGCGAGCCTTGAAAAATCACCGTCTGTTGAAAAGGTTGTCGTCGTTCGCCGCACCGGTGGCGATGTCGATATGGTGCCGGATCGCGATTTCTGGTGGCATGAGCTGATGGAAGGGATGTCCGCCGATTGCGATGCCGTACAGCTCGACAGCGAACATCCTTTGTTCATCCTGTACACTTCTGGTTCGACCGGCAAGCCGAAAGGCGTAATGCACACAACCGGCGGATATCTGCTGGGCACAACGATGACCTCGAAATGGGTCTTCGATCTCAAGAGCGATGATACCTATTGGTGCACCGCGGACATCGGCTGGATCACCGGCCACAGCTATATCTGCTACGGCCCTCTTTCCAACGGGGCGACCGTCGTGATGTATGAAGGTGCCCCGAACTGGCCGGATGAAGGTCGCTTCTGGGAGATGATCGAGAAATACAAAGTCAGCATCTTCTACACGGCCCCTACCGCCATTCGCGCATTCATCAAGTGGGGTAATCAATGGCCGGAGAAGTACGATCTGTCCAGCCTGCGATTGTTGGGCTCCGTCGGTGAGCCGATCAATCCGGAAGCATGGATGTGGTACCACAAGGTCATCGGTCAGGAACGCTGCCCGATCGTGGACACGTGGTGGCAAACGGAAACGGGCTCAATCATGATCAGCCCATTGCCGGGTATCACGGCGACAAAGCCAGGCAGTTGTGCTCGTCCGTTGCCAGGCGTAGTACCGGACATCGTGACTCGCGACGGTCAAAGTCTCGGCCCGAACGAGGGTGGACTACTCGTGATGCGTCAGCCGTGGCCGTCGATGCTGCGAACTCTGTATGGCGACCATGATCGCTTCAAGACAACCTACTTCAATGATATTCCCGGGTGCTACTTTGCTGGCGACGGTGCTCGCCATGACGAAGATGGTTACATCTGGGTCATGGGGCGAGTCGATGACGTTCTGAACGTTTCAGGCCATCGTCTCAGCACGATGGAAGTCGAAAGTGCGCTGGTGTCCCATTCCAAGGTTGCGGAAGCCGCAGTGGTTGGATTTCCTCACGAGATCAAGGGCGAAGGCATCTGCTGTTTTGTCTCTCTGAAAGATGGCTCCGGCGATGACGCCCTGAAGAAGGAGCTCATCAATCACGTTCGCCAGACGATTGGTGCTCTTGCTACGCCCGACAAGATCCAGTTCGCGGCCGCTCTGCCCAAAACTCGCAGCGGAAAAATCATGCGACGACTTCTGCGTGACATCGCTGCTGGTCGCGAATCCGTTCAGGACACATCCACTCTGGAAGACCTGAACGTGCTGGCGAAGTTGCGTGAGGATGATGAATAATCAACTCAGTAACGATAGCACGACCGTTTGATTTATCGCAAAAAGTGAGGGCCCGACAAGTTTGACTTTGTCGGGCCTTTTTTTTCCTGCGTTACTCATTCCAGAGATACTCGTTTAAGCTTCAATGAGACCTCACATCGACATCCGCTTCACAGGTGATATCACCACTCTCCGTCGACCGATCAACGTAGGCACCATCAATGAGCTCCATCGCCTCAATCTTTTTTGCTCCACATCAACTATCGATCTTACACCAGTTCCGGCATCGGTGTGGTTTTCTCCAACAGATATTGAGGTCGCCCGCCTAGATCGTTCATTTTGGTTGCTTCGGGTTCAATCCCAAGATGGCGGTACAAGGCCGCGAGAACCTCTGCAAAATGCACCGGGCGATCCGCGATTTCTGCTCCCAGTCGATCAGTTGCACCAATCACCTGCCCAGTTCGAAAACCACCGCCAGCAAGCAATCCACCGCCGACCTGAGGCCAATGATCTCGACCAGCGTCAGGATTGATGCGAGGAGTTCTGCCAAACTCGCCCCAGGCAATCACGGCCACGTCTTTATCCATGCCGCGCTGATGGAGATCTTCAATCAGTGCAGAAAGCCCCTGATCGAACTGGGGCAAATGAGTATTCTTCATGCCGTTAAAATTGTCGCTGTGAAAATCCCAGCGACCAAAGTTCAGAGTGACTACTCGACAGCCAGCTTCTACAAGACGTCGAGCCATCAGGAAATGCTCAAGATTGCGAGGAGCCCCATCGCCAAATCGATTTGGGTCGCCTTTTCCATATCTCTCTCGGACAGACTCTGGCTCTTTGGAAATATCCAGAGCATCGACAAGCTCGCTGCTGGTCAGAATATTGAAGGCCTGCTGAGACAATGCGTCCAGACCAGACAACGTGCCGCTGTTATCCATGTCGCGGCGAAGTCGATCCACACTGCTCAGCAAAGATTTTCGATCATTCAGGCGATCACTGCTGATGCCTTCCAGTCTCATATCAGCACTGGCTGGTCCTGAAGGTCGAAAGGCAGAATTGGCAACGCCGAGGAACCCCGGCAGCCCAGGTGAACCATACGGAGGGTGACCCGCATCTGGCGAAAGGCCTACGAACGGCGGCACCGCTTTGTTCTTAGGCCCCAAAAGTTTCGAGGTGACTGAACCCATCGATGGCCATCCACCGGCGGGCTGATTTCGCTTGGAATGTCCGGTGTAACAAATGAACGAATCGTGATCCCCATCAGGTGAACCATAGACGCTCCGCAACGGAATACACTTGTCCATAATCGAAGCCATACGCGGCATGTGCTCACAGATTTCGATACCCGAAACAGTTGTCGGGATCGGTCTGAACTCACCTCGAATCTCTGAGGGAGCATCCATCTTCAGATCGTACATGTCCTGATGCCCGGGAGCACCGCACATATAAATCATGATCACGGCTTTGTGTGACTTCCTGATCCCTGCCAGTTGTTCGGCCTGTAACAACTGAGGCAGTGTAAGACCGCCGAGTGTTAAAGCTCCAAGGCGGAGCGTATCTCGACGAGTTAATCCGTCGCAAAGCGTACTGCGGCTATGACCGAAGATTGAGAGCATGAGCAGGGTCTCTCGATGTTATGGGTGGGCAAGAAGCTGGTAGGCAATACCGCCCTCAGGCTGCATTCTGTGAAAAGACTACCATAAGATTCGACCGATCGGAACTTCTTCCTGCAGATCGACTGCCGGAACTTCCAATATCTGCTGTTTGCGGAGCCTAATTCAATGGTTTCCATTGAGAAAACGTGGCCGCTTGTCCAACCCGATTTCCTGCAGCGTCGACCAGATTCCAGATAATCGCCTGTTCAATCAGAAATCGCTTTCCGGAACTGCTGATGCGAACACCTCGATAGTCGTCCACATAACCATCTCTGGCAGCACGAGCCATCAATTGAGCACGCTCATCGCGATGCATGGGTTCGGCGGTCCGTCTGGAGGGCATTGAGGTCAACGTAGGGATGTCCATTTCCCAAAGCCCGAGTGCCGTTTGATTCCCGTAGTTCAAAATGGGATCGTCCTGAGTCGCATGCGACACAACAACGAACGGCGCCTCAAACACGGCTCGTGCCTCATCGACCGGATCACCCAACCGTTCAATCAAATCTCTTCCGACAAATCGCCGAAACGAGTTCAACAGGATCTGAGTATGCTCTGCCCAGTTATTCTCAAGCCATGGCTGTGCAGCAGTCATCGACTATCGTATTCCAACAAGAGTCATCGCGAAAAAAAACCTGCGATATACCAGTTTGCATCTTCCCGGGAACTCGCGTTTCAATCCCGAAGTATCGAGTTACTCCGGTTTATTCTCTTCAATATCTACTCCGGTCGCACCGTCCGCTAATCTCGGTGGAACTGGTCCCAGATACTGATAGTACTGGCATTCGAGCCGGCCGTTATAAAGTTTTCTGCGACGAGGCGCTCGACGACCGAAATGTTTCTCAAACCACTGATTGGAAGTGATTACATAGACGCCCCAAGTTGGAAGCAAATCACAAATCCGCCCCAGCTCGCGATAGACGGCTTCAACTTCCTGCTGATCGCCCATCCGTTCTCCATAAGGCGGATTACAGACAATAACGCCATACTCACGATTTGATTTGAACTCACTAATCTCCTGAACGCGAAACTGAATATCACCACTAACCCCGGCTTCCGAGGCACTGCGATCACAAAGCCGCATGGCGGCGGGGTCATGGTCGTAGCCCAGAATTGGTTCCGGCATTCTTGGCAACCGCAAATCCTTAGCTTCGCTGCGAACATCCTTCCACATCTTACGGTCCATCCACGGCCAGTCTTCGGCCAGAAAGGAACGCCCTGAACCGGGAGCAATATTGCGGCCAATCATTGCAGCTTCAACGGCGAGCGTTCCACTGCCACAAAAAGGATCCACAAACTGACGATCGCGATTCCAGTAACTTAACTGAATCAGGCCAGCGGCCATCGTTTCTCGCAGCGGAGCAGGTCCGGCGTATTCTCGATATCCACGTTTATGCAGACCATCCCCGGATGTATCGATGGTGAGTGTCGCCACATCACGCAGCAGGGAGACCTCAACAGGGAACTCGGCCCCCGTCTCTTCAAAGCGAAATCGGTTGTACTTTTTCTTCAGACTTTCAACGATCGCCTTTTTGACAGCCCCCTGCACTGCTGGCACAGCATGCAGTCTTGATTGAACACTTCGGCCCGCCACGGGAAATTTTGCGTCTACAGGAATGTAGTCGCTCCATGGCAAATCAACGGTTTTGTCAAACAGCGCACCGAAATCGGGTGCCTGAAACTCACCAACCTTGATCAACAATCGATCTGCACTTCTCAACCACATGTTGCAGCGTGCAATATCCCGTTCGTCTCCGGAAAAATGAACTTTGCCATCCAAAACGCGCAGCTCGGTGTAGCCCAGCTTCTCGAGTTCTCTGGAAACGACAGTCTCAAGGCCAAAAGTGGTGGTGGCAATCAATTCAAAACGTGGCATGGATGAATCATGGGGGCAGGAGGAGCGGGAATGCGAAACACTGCGAATACATCTTCCGCCGCAGCACTGATTCCGTCGATGGCCGAGTTATCAAAGATCGGAGACAGGCATATTTCAGACTCCGAGCCGGTGGGATTGAACGGTGCCGAACGATCGGTGTCAATCCACGATAGTTCGCGAACAAACCAATTGCCGGGAATGGTGTCCAGAAGGACGACAGCCACCTTGTTGTGTCACGAATCACGCGAGCCAGAAACAAACAGCCTGCATCACAGCCCCCTCCGACCTCACTCTTGTTCAGTTTCGCGGTATCCCTGTGGATTTTGCAGGCGGCAATCAACCCCGGCAATGGTTCAATCCGGACCTATCATACGCTAAAGTTCCATCATGATGATTTTACTTCAGCAACCTGAACCTGAATCGGCAGTGCCGTCCGTAGCTGCCAGTGCCGCCTCCCCTTCGCCAACTGAGGCCGGTACTCAGGTGGATTCGCAATCTTTTCAGACGACCGAATTGGACTTGCCAGAATCGACCGTCGGAATTCTGCTGCTGTTCGTCGGCCTGATATCGCTGCTGGCACTAACGGTCAGAACCTCACTGCGAGACTCGCGATTCCTGAACCGACAGGCACGCATCGTATTGCTCGTTCCTCGTTTAGTCGTTCTGGCCCTCGTCCTCTTTATTGTGCTCAATCCGCAGCGTCGAACACAACTCAGTCGAGTAGAGAAATCTCGCGTTGGGATTCTTCTGGATACTTCGTTGTCTATGGCGTTTCCAGCCCTGGACGCCACTTCGACTCCAGAGAAAACTGACAGCACAGCGGAATCTGTATCAACTGCTCCGAATCCTGAGGTCAGTTCCCGGGCAAACGCTGCTCTTCAATCGATGGTGACATCAGGCGTCCTGAAAGAACTGAGCAAAACTCACGCGGTAGCGATTTACACTTTTGATTCTCAATTGGCAGGCCCGCTGGCTGTTGCCAGTGATGAAACGGTTCGCTTCGTCGATTCAAAAGATAAAGATCCTGAGTCTGGCAATAGCTCGTCTCTGGCGACCGTAAATCTGGATGAACCAACATCCGATGCAGCAAACGCGATTGAAGCCCCTGCATCTCTGAGTCGTTGGAATACGATCCTGCAACCCCGTGGTGCAGAAACGCGGCTTGGCGAATCGCTCTATCAGATGATTGGTCAATTATCAGGGCGTACGCTGAGTGGAGTTGTTGTTGTCTCAGACGGTCGGACCAATGCAGGCCTGGATACAGAACCTGCTCGAGTTCGCGCGGAACGCTCCGGGACAAGACTCATCACGGTCGGACTTGGCAGCCAGAAGCCCCAAATGAACCTGTGGATTGCTGGAATGCAATCACCGACGGACGTGCATCAGGGTGATCCCTTTGATATCAACGTCCTGGTTCATGGAACCGGCTCTGCCGGCCAGAAAGGCACAGTCCGATTGTTTCAGCAATCAGCAGACAGCGATGGTAAAGACCGGCGGCAGGTAAGTGAACAGTCGATCGATTTTGTAGAAGACATATCGCCCATCTCACTGCGATTCAATCAGCAGCTGACGGTGCCCGGCAAATATGAATTTGTGGTTCAGATTGAATCGCCGACCGGCATTACCGAGATGACAACTGACGACAATGAACGTCGTCGTACCATCGAAGTGACTGACCGTCGTATGAAAGTGCTGCTGATTTCCAGCGGTCCCATGAGAGACTATCAGTTCGTTCGAAACGCGTTGTTCCGGCACAGTGGCATTGAGTCAGATGTCTGGTTGCAGTCTGTAACGGACGAAAACGTGGGCTTCGTATCGCAGGAAGCCAAAACGTTATTGACGAAGTTTCCAACCACCGAAGCCGAACTTTTTGCTTACGACGTCATCGTCGCATTTGACCCGGACTGGAGCCGACTGTCTGCAGAACAACAGACATTTCTGAATCGCTGGGTCTCGGAACATTCCGGTGGCCTCGTCGTGATCGCGGGTGAAATCTTCACCCCAAAACTTGCTCAGAATTCGGATTCATTTCGCGATATCAACGTGCTGTACCCGGTTCTCCTGAATCGAATGTTACCGGATATGCAGTTGACGCAACGTGCCGATGAACCATGGCCTGTGACATTGACTCCCGAAGGCCGGACAACAGAGTTTCTGAAGATCGCCGACGCAACAGGAAATGCCAGCGTAGACCTCTGGTCAACGTTCAAAGGCATCTATCGATCATACCCCGTCCGTGGAATTCGTGATGGTGCCGTTGTACTCATTGAATACGGCAATCCTCGGGCTCGAACAGAACTGGGACAGCCACCTTTCCTCGCATCTCAGTTTTACGGGACTGGACGAACGGTGTTCGTTGGCTCTGCAGAAACATGGCGCCTGCGAGAAATCTCTCCTGAAGGACATCAGCGGTTCTGGACCAGCCTGATTCGGGAGGTTGGTCAGGGAAGAAGAAGCCGAGGCACCGCCAGAGGACTACTGCTGCTGGATCGAACAGAAGTTGCTCCCGGTCAACCCGTCAGTATTCGCGCACAACTCTATGATGCTCAACTTCAGCCGCTCGTAACAGACTCGGTTCCTATGTCCATTATTGATGCGGAAGGTCGCACGATTAACATTCCAGACCGACTCAATGCGGATGGACGCGGCGCGGGACAATATGTCAACAGCTTTCGTCCGCCCCGGTCCGGTGCTTATCGTATCTCTGTTCCGGTGCCGGAATCTTCAGACGTGCTTCAGACGACAATTGACGTTGTTGTCCCAAATCTGGAAGCTCAAAATCCGACTCAGAACGTCGAGCTACTCTCAAATCTCACTCGAGACACTCAAGGGCGTTACCTGAGCCTATCAGAGATCTCGACACTGCCCTCACTGCTGCCTGATCAAAGTCAACCCATCATCGTTGATGAGCAGTTGCGAACGTTGTGGGATCGAGGCTGGCTGATGTTTTTGCTGGTCATTTTGCTGGCATTTGAATGGATCATGCGACGAGTCTGGCGACTCTCGTAGAGGTTTCTCGATCTGTTCATTCAGCACGACCAGAACGTCTGAGTTTATTCTGCTACCTCATAAAGTTGCACGATCGAAAATGCGTCGTTAGCGACAAGGCTCTCATAGCCAGCCCATGAACTCACCGTCTTCTGCTCCATAGCAGAAAGAGATTGCGAGGGGCGCTGGAGCATAACTTTGGGTGGCTTAAGAACTCCTGCGGACACAAGCTGGCTGAATCGATTCGGCTGCATATAGGCCGTGTAATCATACGAATCCGGCAAACGATACCGCAGGATCTCACCCCAGTGAACAAAGACATGTGTGATCCGCTGCGACTTCAGAACACGCCGAATGTCATCAGGGGGCAACATTCTGCGTTCTCGGAGCGGCGTCGTGATGTCAGAGGAGTCGACAGTCCATTCCTCAAAAATGTTGTCGTCGAAAACGGTGTTGTAGACGAGTGGAAACGTTGCATCAAAAACTTCAGCGTCACCAACCATAAGCACCTTCGAAGTTGAAGGCAGCGTGGCGTTTAATGTTTGAATATCAGATCGAATCGTCAACTTTCGCGCGGCCTCCAGATCCATCAGGCCGGCATGAAATCCGACCAGCGCCAGCGTGCAGAAGTAGACGTCGTAGCTTGCCCCGGCGGTTATCAGCACTGACAGAAAACCTCGCCAGAGACGTGACGAATGCAGCAGCCATGAGCAGGCTGCGGTGATGCTCAGCAGCGGAATCAGAGGAATCCAGAAGCGGTCAATTCGATGAGTCAATGCCCACCATGTCGCAAATCCCCATACAATCAGAAGGAAGCTGGTACGTACAGTGCGAATGCGGCGAATCAACAGCATCGCAGGAATTGCAAGCGCAAACAAAAGACCGCTGGTCCACATGTTGTAAACTGCCACGTCCATGAAGTGGCGCGGAAGCAGAGCAAGGCTGTGCTCATGGGAAGAGTGGGCGGGAATCCAGCGAGTATTCATTTCAGGCGACCATTCCGAGCCGCCAAAAATCGAATAGCCCAGAGGAAAAACGGGATTGCCTGTGTCGTACAGATTTCTGAGGAGCCACGGAGCGATCATCAACGATACTCCCACGGCGAAGAAGCCCATCGCCGGAATCAGGCTCTGCAACCTGTCCCTGAGAGAGATCTCACCATGCAAACCCAGCGGATCCTTCACTGATGGACGAAACAATGCCCAGAAGATGATCATCGCAGTTGGAGCAATAACAGAGACAAGCCCCGTGTACTTTGAAGCCATCGCGCTTCCACCCAGCAGGCCCGCCAGAAACGATAATGTGCGACGATGACCAATCTGCTCAGTTAACCAGAAGGAAACCATTGCCGAGCTGATCAGGTAGAAGGTGAGGGATCCTTCAGCATAAGCGATAAGGGAAATCCTTAATGTCCATGGCGTTGTCAGATAAACGAGTGTTGCCAGCCACGCAACCGAGACACTGAGCCAACGAGTACAGATTGCAAAGACAACACAAGCCGTCAACAACTGAAAACACGCGAGTACGGCCTGCCCTGCCAAAGCGCCTTCCCACCAATCGCCAACCAGCACCATGGCCGTCAGAGGTAACATTTCGCTGAGAAACGGAAAGCTGGTGTAGACATTGTGTCTCAGGTAGGAGATGCGTCCCTGCTGAAACCATTCTTTGGGACCCTGCAGATGATATTCACGGACGTCGAAGTCTGTCGGTGGTGATAATGAGCCCAACAACAGATAAACGGTAAATGGCACAATGACCATCAGAGCAACACCCTGGAGGTACCTTGATGGTCGGTCAGACACCTGGCTACTGGAACAAGATTCCGCCAACGATGGCTCTGAACTCCGCCAACGCCATGCCAATATCAGACTGAGAAGAGAAGGAAGCCAAATCGCTGTCGGATTCAGTTGCCCGGCCAGGCCAGCAAAGAGTGTGATCAACGACTGCACCGCGAGTCCGATTCCTCCGATCAGCGCGATACGCTCCGTTCTGAAGAGTCGCAAACCCGGATTAAGCCTGCGAACAAACGCCCAACCGTGGCAACTGGCAAGACAGAGAATAACAAAAGCCCAGCCAAATAATCGCAGCCTTTGAGGAAGAAACTGGAGTCCGTGTGGAGGCACAGAAGTCTCAGACTCTGCTCCCGAATCCTCAACTCCCAGAATCGTGTCGGCCAGCATCAACCACAGATCAGACCTTTTGAATTCTGGCGCCTGAAGAGGTGCTCGGAACCAAATACATAAAAAGCAAACCATCCAGCCAGCAGCCAGCAGCAGCAACCACAGTGGGATTTTTTTTCGTTTCGCAGCGTCAGAGTTCAACGTTGGCTCCACTGAAGCTCAGGCAAATAATGCTTTTCAGAGTTGGTCGGGCAGCAACAGTCAGATCGACTTTCGATTCCATACGCAAAGCTTCAGCACACCTGCCCACTGAAACAAGCCCAGCGCTTCAAAAAGTCTCCTACACCATTCGATTACGTCGTTAACGGATTCACCGAGGGATGATCTTTGGAAAACCCGCCGTTAACAACGATGCTGAACAGCAGAGCATCTGCAGGATTCAAATCAGGCCGGAGACCATTTGCTCTCTGTTGGCAAAGTGAACACTTGTCTCATAAGACTGAGACAAATCCATCCGGAGCCAACTGTGCAATTCTCGCAGGTACAAACGAAAACAGCTTCCGAGAGAGGGTGCTCTCGGAAGCTGCTGGTTTCTGAGTTAGAGCGAGGACGAGCTAGAACAGGAAGCAGTTCTTTCCCACCTCAGGTCGACCTGATTATCGGACCATTCCGAACAAACCAGCCAGACCATTCTTGCTGCTTGACTGCTTGTGCAGTCGAGAAGGGAAGAAAGCCTGTGGGTCAGCTGGAGGAGCAGCTACTGGAGCGGCTTCTGCTGCTGGTGTTGGCTGCTGAGCTGCTGCAGGAGCAGCTGTTGGAGTTGCACCGCAGGCGTCTGAACCACAGCCTGTTGAGCAGCATCCAGCGTCAGAGCAACCGTCGCAACATCCGTCAACAATCTCGTAACCACAATTTCGCAGTGCCTGTTCTGCTTCACGGCGAACGCTTCGGTCGCAGTCAGCCAGAGCACATGTCAGAGCTGATACAACGCATGGGCTGCAGCAGCACTTGTTACGACGAACCTGGTCACCAATTTCGTCAGCAGCTTCTCGGCGAACTCGCTCGTCCGTGTCGTTCAGACCGTAGACGAAAGCGTTCATGATTTCCGGATTGCAGCAGCAGTCGTATTTGCGTCCAAGTTTGTCCAGAGCACGGCGGCGTGCTGAACCATGGCAAGCTGTCATTGAAGTGTAGATCAGCTTAGCAATTTCGCACGCGTCATCTTTGCAGCAATCGCTGCCTTCGCCGCAGGTGTTGCCAGCATCGCAGCAGCCGTTGTCACCACAAGCAGCTGGAGCACAGCAGCTCGGGTCAGCATTGCAGCCATTGCCACAAGCAGCTGGAGCACAGCAGCTTGGGTCTGCATTGCAACCGTTACCACAAGCAGCTGGAGCAACGCAGCTTGGGTCTGCATTGCAACCATTGCCACAAGCCTCGGCTGGAGCACAGCATGTTACTGGGCAGCAGCTTGAACCTGGGTCGCCGCATGTATCACAGCATGGCGGCTTAATGTCTGAACACTTCCGCTGGTACGTGTACACATTCTTGTGACACGGACGAGCAATCGTTGGCTTGCAGCAGGCTGGCTGACAATCTTCAGCACAACCGCAGCTCTTACATCCGCCGGAACCGAACAGCCCGGCATCAGCCGAAGCAGTCATTCCAGCAAGCGCGAGTACCGCACTGAATACGCGAGTCCATTTCATCTTGAAGAGTCTCCTTCTCATCGAAATCATTCCTTCGACCGCCCTGACCAACCTGACCATCCGTGAAGAACTATCGTGTCGGCAAAACCATTGCCGATTCCCTCGACCTGCGGCGGGACCGGTTTGAACCTTCACACCACGTCGCTGCTACTCAGAATCACGGACAATCAAACTGGCTGTTCAGTCGATGATTTCTCATCTGTATTTCGGGCCATTGAGATCTCCATGATCTCAATGTTTGCCATCTGCAGTTCGAGGGGGCTGGACAGGACTATCGTCGATGCTGTTTCCTTCTCTTGAGTTTCCGCAGATGATTGCCAGGCAATTACTTGCGCCGTTTTGCGGTCCACATGTGACGGTTATGGAAGATAGAGGAACTGCAGGCGAATCTCCGGCCCCAACAATCACTACAGGCGTCAGAGTCGTGTTAATCTGGTCAGGACGCAGCCGAGTTTTCAGTCGGTACCGATTGTCCGTTTTCTGACGGCGCCCTCGAAATGCTCCCCTGTTCTCATGCAGAAACTGCGTGTCGCAATTTGCAATTGATAAATCTCTGGGGTGACCACTGTGAATTTACAGGGGTTGCAGCAGCGTTGGACTGCGGTCATCGCGACGCAACATCGCGGCAATACCTTCCAGCAGCATCAGTGCGGCCAGTACTAGCAGCACTACGGCGATCCAGGCCACTGGATCAGAGTTGACTCCATTCGCAAATTTGGCCTTCACCATCGTTGTCAGCGCCCACGAACTCATAATGTACATGAATATCGCCGGCACTCCGGTAACGAACAGAACCCAGATCGCTCGCCGAGTTCTCCACATCCAGACGGTCACGCCCAAAAGCGTCAATGCCGCCAGCAGTTGATTGCTGGCTCCAAACAGTTCCCAAAAGATTCGCCAGGCTGGTGCAGGCTTTCCGTTGAGCATCAGTTTCTGCGTCACAAAGAACGCAGGAACTCCCGCAGTCAGAATTGTCCCGAACCAGCGCCCACCCGCATTGCGCCAGCCAGTGAGTTCCTGAATGATGAAACGACCAAGTCGCGTACACACGTCCAGAGTATCAAAAACGAAGGTATTGAAGGCTACCAGCGCGAAGACGATCCCGACTCGCGGCGCAAGCCCAACAAGACTGAGGAACGAACCGATCCCGTTCGCATAGATCAGGCTGGGGTTCGGGTTCTCCGCCGTCACCAACGGCGAATCAAGTGGCAGCATCATCACGCAGCACAGAGAAACGATTGCCACCATCGCCTCCAGCAACATCGTGCCGTAGCCGATTGGTCGTGAATTGGTCTCACGGTTCAACTGTTTGGATGTTGTGCCCGATGCAATCAGGGCATGAAATCCCGAGCAGGCCCCGCAGGCAATCATAATGAACAGGAACGGAAAAAGCGTGGTTCCCTTTGGTGTCATCCAGCCCAGCATCGCTGGCTGCAGAATCGGCTTTCCTCCGAGCGCTAAGCCGATGGCTGCCGTGCCGAGAGCGGCATACATAAAGTAGCCGCCAAGCTGTCCGCGCGGCTGCAGCAAAAGCCACATCGGAGTCATGGATGCAGCGACGCAATAGATCAAAAGAAAGATGTCCCACGTGCGTACGGCGTAAAGATTCGCGTCCGCCACGGACAACCCCGGAATCCATGCCATAAAGATCGCATCCACATTCAGCGGGATGAATTGACCAACCCAGATCGCGATCCCGACCAGTGGCAAAAAGACCCATGTCGCTTTCTCCATCGACATGATCTTAAAGCGAACAAGGATTCCCATCAGCAGCGGCAGCATCAGATAGATCAACGATGACGTTGCCACACCACCAGACTTGACCAACATCGCCGTTTCGGCATTGCCGATTTTTTCAGCGGCCTCTGCCATTGTCTTGTAGGGAGTATTCGTCTGCAGATCGATGGCCCCGACAAACATCGCAGCCGTAATGTCGGTAAACGCCACCACAATATAAACTAAAGCCAGCCAGACGAAGGCAAGGAAGAGTAAGTAGGCCCGTTGACTTATGTGTACTCGTACGACTTCAATGATGGACGATGCTCGATGCCGGATCGATGCGACCAGTGCCGCGAAATCGTGAACTCCTCCGATAAAGATCGAACCAAACAGAATCCACAGCAGCGATGGAAGCCATCCGAACGCGAGTGCCGCAAAGATCGGCCCGACGATCGGGCCAGCGGCAGCGATCGCAGAAAAGTGCTGACCCAGCAGAGGCGCAGTTTCGCACGGAACATAGTCCACATCGTCCCGCATCGTATTAGCAGGAGTCGGCACGGCATCGCTAAGCTGAAACAATCGCGCCAGCAATCGGCCATAGGTAAAGTACGCAATAGTGAGAACGACTGCTGAACAGCCGACGATGGCCAGCATTTCCATGTGACACAGGCTCCGGAGAAGAAAGTCAGAGAACTCCGAGTCTAACGTGGGCGATTTCAACTGTCACTCAGATTACTCAATGAGGAGCCGAGAAGGGTGCAGTCGCGGATTTCGGCAGGTCGCAACAACGTTCAATTCCGGGAAGGCGAGGCTCCCGTATTGACAATCATCCGCGACTGCACCCAGCCGAGAACTCCCGCTAAACCGTTGCTTGCCAGTCGGATCTCTACTTCCCCGGAGTCTTTCAACGACCAAAGAAATCCACAGCCCCGGTCCGGAACTATTGCGTTGAGGACGCTTCAAACCGATCAACAACTTCGCTGAATTCCTTGAGCTGCGAATAGTCCTGCTGCCATGTTGTGTACATCACACCCAACACATTCGAGACATTATTCTTCCTGACGGCATCCAGCCATTTACCGATCTGCTCAGCGTCCGCATCGTAGAAACCTGCGAGGACCTGCTTGTGGCCTCGCTCAGCAAAGAACTTCAGGCTTTCCGCACGAACGCCAAAGTTCCAGTTCATGATGACAACATCTTTGTCCAGACCGTCCCACGAACCTGACAAGTCCCCATTAACCAGGTAGTAGTTGTCGACCGCATTGTGATGAGGATCAAACATGTCGTTCCACACAAAGATCCGACAATCGGCCCGCTGGTCACGAAGAATTTTTGTGCAGTGTCGCACGTTTTCAGCGGCAATTTCTCCAGGGGTCTTCTTCGCTCTCTGGAAAGACTCATCCCATCCCATCACTCGCCATTCATCATGCGACATCATGCGATCTGTGCCGGGGAAGATTTTCTCAACCCCCGCCGCATGCTCCTGCAACAGCCGAACAAACTCAGGCTCAGTCACACAGGCACACACCTGACCATCATAAATCACATGCGGATGGTACCACGAAACCCGCAGGCGAGTTCCATTTGGCCAGTCCCCCTTCATGCGGATTGGTGGCGACTCATGCCAGACTTCATACTCACCTGAATATGGTACGTTTCCCAAAAGCTCGTCTCGAACAACATCGTAATCAACGCCTTCCTGCAGCTCTCGCTTCCGGTCTTCATCCATCGTAACCTTCAGTGGCGTTCCCGGACGACGCAGCACGTTCAGCAGTCCACACTCTTCGATCACGGGATCCGCAAGCCACATTGATCCTCCGGTCGGCCCCCACGCTCCCATGTAAACGTTCACAGAACTGTTCGAGAGAGAATTAAATGTGATGTGCTGAACGGACCAGTCCTGAGTCCGCGCGACCTTCAGATTAGTGTGAGTCAACCGGCGGCCTGTTTCAGACTCCAGAACCGTGATTTGCGGCTGTCCTCGAAAGTTCTCGGTCTTCACTCTTGCCGAAATGTGATAGTGCCGAAACGGCGAGACAGCCAGCGTCTTCATCGTGCGGCAGTTTTCACCATTCGGTTCAGTCACTCGCAGACCGTTACCGTCCGGCTTGAGCGGCTCATCAATGAACCGCCATTCTTTGCGTTCCGAAAAAGATGGCAAAGAAACACTGGGGTCGGGCACAAGTCGAGCTTCACTGTCGCGAACCTCAAATAGAGCCTCTCGAACGGGAAGTCCCTCCGCCAGATTCACATTCTGAGACAGAAGATTGTTCGAATAACCAACCGGAAAAACAGCTGGCACCAACTTCAGATCCAACTCCCGGGCGAGTCCCTTAACCCGTTCGATTTGTGCAAAGTACTTTTTGTCTAACTCATGCAGGCGACAAAACTTTGAATCGGTAATGAGGAAATGAGAATATCCGAAGCCCTTCGCCTCCCGCATCAACTTCTCCAGGCGATCGACCTCCGCCGGAACAAGAAAGTTCACAGGCGCGTAAACCCATCGCTCAAGCTCTTGCCCGTGGACAACATCACCACGAACACAAATCGCCAGGACGCAAACCAGCACCCACAACAGTAATTTCCCGATGGAGAAGATCTGCCAACTCAGGAACTGGAAAATCTGCATAAAGGATTCTCGCTGCGAGTACTGACGATGAAAGGGAAAGAAACGGGGCCCGGCTTATTACGGACTGGAAGCGAGATCCACCGGAAGCCAGATCCAATTGTGTACTCGAAGCGCCCACCGATCAATTACCGGCATGGCAAATTGTTCTGTCTCTTAGTGACGTCGTCGCCGGGTTTTGTTCACGGTAACAAGATATCGCAGTTCGAAATCCAATTTTCACTCTGGCGAAGAGGCTCTTTCACGCTGTAACGTCAGTAATCGTCGTCTGACACACGAAGTGATCCCACCAGGAAATGTCCACCGCCGCGGTTGACCTGTCAGAGCCGCCGCAGAAAGCCTCATCCATTGCGCAGCGTTCATTTGCTGTCTGGGCCATCGCTTGCGAGCCCACAGGAATATGAGTGCGTGCCGAATGCAGGGCTCCGGCCAAACGGTCAACGCCCTGCAATCAAGCTGGACATAAGCTTCGCTTTCTTCCCGAATTGAGTTGTC
Source organism: Candidatus Kuenenia stuttgartensis (assembly GCA_945861975.1). Classification (GTDB taxonomy): domain Bacteria; phylum Planctomycetota; class Planctomycetia; order Planctomycetales; family Planctomycetaceae; genus SXXK01. The sequence continues at coordinate 27,180 of CAMAXD010000004.1, forward strand.
CAGGATTCGCACGGACAACTCATCAATCACGCTCATTGTCTGACCAGCCTGGTCGCTCAAAGCCTGTAGACCGGCCCCAAGCGAACAAGAAACTTCGTAGGGCATTGATTTAAGGACCTGCCGAATCTGATTTCTTGTAAACTGGGATGTCGCATTGGATGAGTCCTCACGAAACAAGATTCCGCGATGACATACGAAGTCTCGAATTGTCGCCTGACTGAGCTTCAGCATCGGGCGAATCACCCAAACACCGGGAACCAGTTCACGATATGCCGGAATTCCGGCCAATCCACGCAGGCCCGTGCCACGCAGGATGTTGAAAACGAGGGTTTCCGTTTGGTCCTGCTGGTGATGAGCTGTCAGAATAAGTGATAAATTGAGTGATTTTGCAGCACGAGCAAGGAATTCGTACCGAGCTTTCCTCGCGGTCTCTTCCAGGCTTCCTCGGGAATCAACGTCCAGCGATCCCGGAACGAGTCGCTCCACGAGACACTCAACCCCCAGAGCTGAGCACGTTTCTTCGACGAATCGTGCGTCTTCATCACTTTCGTCGCCTCGCAGGCCGTGATTCAGATGAGCAACTGCGATCCTCCCCGACAATGATTGGCGACCAATCTCCGCCAAACCGTTCAGCATCGCCATACTGTCAGCACCGCCGGAAACCGCAACCAATATCCCCTGCCCTGCAGCAACAAGTCGATCCAGTCCATCAACCAATCCCGTCAGGAAGGGAGAGCCCTGTTCCATGGGGGTTCCTGTGAAACTGTTCAGACCGGTTGATTCGCAGTCCCGCTTTGGTAGCATTCCCCTGTCTCTTTTTTGAACTCGTCGAAAAGTTGTTCTGCGGGGAAGAAAGAGTGTCTACAGATTTGGTCTTCCCGACCTGCTGTGAAACTGAAAGTATGATCGCTCGGCGTTGGTTCTCCAGTGCTGCGCAGCCTGAATCCGGCTTTAGACTCAATTGAGTCTCTTGACCCACGACACACATGGTTTTACTCGGACTACTAATTCTACTGGTCTCATGCATGCTGGGGGTCGCAGTTTTTCTGTGGCCCGCCGGCGGTGCTCGCGATTCCTGGATGGCTGTCAGTGGCATTCAATGCTCCCTGACAGAATCTCCGGCTGTCGATGAAAAAGGCCTCTCGTTGCCTTCTGCAACGGGACCGCCCGGCCCGCAGGCTGTGTGGCGACAGTCCGATCTCTTTCATCATGGCCATGTGTCGGATTGTGTATCGATTTCGGCTGTTCAGACCCTGCTGCCTCTCTGGCCGATGATTTCGACTGACTGTCAGGCGGCAAGCCCCGCGCAGTCCTCGGATCTGATCCTGCCTTCAGCTCTTCACTGCTCTTTCTGAGCGGGCAGAGTTGGTTTATGAATTGAAGTGAGAGGCGTTTCCATGGCAGATCCGCTGATCGTCGGCAGTTTCGCCGGGATCGTGGGTGTTGGTGTTGGCTACTTTATTGATCGTCTGATCAAAGGAGGGGCCTTCAAGACCCGTGACGAAATCGTCCAGCAAGCTCATCGCGATGCCGAGAGTCTGCGGAAGGACCAGGAACTCAAGATCAAAGAGGACATGCTCAAGCGGCGCGAAGAGCTGGAAACCAAGCTTGAGGAGTCTCGCAATCAACTGCGAATTCGAGAACGTGAGCTGGACAAGCAGCAGGCACACCTCGAAGAGCAGCAGGATTCCTTCCGCAAGAAGGAAAAAATGCTGCAGGGTACTCAACAGAAATTGGCTGATCGCACAAAAGCGATGGAAGCCAAAGAAACAGAACTGAATCGACTTCTGAAGGACGAGCAGGAAGTTCTGTATAAGATCAGTGAGCTGACTCGTGAGCAGGCAACCGAACAGTTGCTCAAGCGCCTGGATCGCGAGCTGTCGGATCAGACCGGCGCGATGATTTTGAAGCATGAAGCGGAAATCAAGCTGGATTGCGAACGAAAAGCCCGCGAAATCATCGGGATGGCCGTGCAGCGATACGCTTCAGCACATACATCCGAGACGACCGTTTCCACGGTCGATATCCCAAGCGACGAAGTTAAGGGTCGCATCATCGGTCGCGAAGGCAGAAACATCCGAGCCTTTGAAAAAGCGACTGGTGTCGACGTGATCGTCGACGACACACCGGGCGTGGTGATCGTCTCGGCATTCGACAATGTTCGGCGCGAGATCGGCAAACTGTCTCTGGCCAAACTGATTCAGGACGGTCGAATCCACCCGTCTCGGATCGAAGAGATCGTCGCCGAAACAACGAAGGAGATGGATGAGCATATCCGCAAGCTGGGCATGCAGGCCTGCGAAGAAGCCAGTGTTCGTGGTTTGCACCCGAAGATTGTCGACCTGATGGGACGTCTGCATTTTCGCGTCAGCTACAGCCAGAACGTTCGTCAGCACTCTATCGAAGTCGCTCATCTGACGGGCATGATGGCTGAGCAGCTTGGCCTCGATGGAACAATCGCTCGTCGCTGTGGGTTTCTGCACGACATTGGCAAAGCGGCCGACCATGAAATGGAAGGCGGCCATCCTGCAGTCGGTGCAGAACTGCTGAAGCGATACGGTGAGGGTTCAGAAGTTGTTCATGCCGCAGCTGGACATCATGATGATATCCGTCCGGAGCACATCTATACTGTGCTAGTCGCCGCAGCCGATGCGATTTCCGCGGCTCGCCCGGGTGCTCGACGTGAAACACTGGAAAAATACGTTCGTCGTCTCGAAGAGCTGGAAGGTCTCGCCTGCGGCTTCCCCGGCGTCGATCATGCTTTCGCAGTCCAGGCCGGTCGTGAGATTCGAGTGATTGTTGATTCAGGTCGAGTCAATGATCGCCAGGCGGCTCGAATGAGTCGTGATATCGCCAGCGCGATTGAACAGTCATTGACCTATCCCGGAGAAATCAAAGTCACCGTACTTCGCGAAACTCGCAACGTGGAGTATGCAAAATAAGAATTCACCCGACCTGTGCTTATATGCTCATACGTTGAACAACCTGGCGGTGTCCATGAGGCATCTCAGGGACACTTGTTGCCGAAACCCTGTTGAAGTCTGAATATCAGGCTTCAACAGCAATGCCTCCTTCGGGCGGCGTAAATTGAGGCCGGGTGTTAGCGGGATCTATCATTCAGATCATTAGCTCAATCGTGGCCGCACACTGAAAAATCAATTCTCGTGGCGCCCGCTACGACATTTCTTGTTTAGACAGAATAATTCTCGCGTGAGTATCAGGAAAACAACTTCAAAGTCTGCAATCCAGCCGGTTGATCCGGATGCGCTTCGTGATCTTTTGGGGTATCTGAATTTTTCACAGGGGACCATCAGTCCCCGATTTCGTGCCACACTCAACAGCCTGTTTCGAGATCCGGAGAGAGCCCAATCTCCTGCGATCCTTCGAGATTTCCTGATCGCGGAATTGCACAGGTTGTCAAAGTCAGGTGATGCCGCCTGCGCGGATCCCACTCAGGCTGAATCTGTTATCCGTTTCACCATCGATCAGTTTATCCCGGCCTACCGATCTCATCATGCTGACTTGCTCGGGCATTTGGCAGAACCGGATTTCTATTCGCCGTTTCTAATGGCCCGAATGTTTGAATCTGTGCTTGCATCGCGCACAGAGGTCGGAGATGACAAAGCCGCAAAAGTCATTGACGGGACACTGAAGCGGTTGAACCATTTTGTTGGTTACCGGCCTGTTGCTGTCCTCGAGAACGATCGGCGTTCAGAAGTCTACTCTGGTGAGAGATTCTGCCCACTTCCTCTGTATTTTGGTGACGTTGGGGCGGCTGCTGGCCCCTACGAAAAGATCGTCAACGCGACGATCGCATTCATGCAAGGACTCCCTGAAGATCTCGTGGGCAGTTCGCACTTTGCTCTGGAACGACTTGCAGAACTCAGTCTGGATATGAGGTCGCACGACCATTTGCATCCAGTCAATAAACGCACGAACTATGTGTTTGGCGAATGGGACCCTGATGAGATTGACACCAAAGGCTTCTACCGGCGTTTCGTGGTCAGACGACTTATTCTTGACTCGCTGATCGACTGGATCAAGCGCGGAGACAAACCGGACGATCCCGAACGGCTGTACGATGCCTCGGCCGTACTGGCCGGAACAATTCTGATGGCGTCAGCAATCAGTGGATCCGGGCCGCAGACTTATGATTCCAGCGTCTCACTGACGTCTCTGCTGCCGATTGTCGCTCGACAACGAGATCACTTCTATCAGCGACTGCTGGACACGGCAACCGGTGATCGAGCGCGACGTCTGAAAAAGCTGGCCAACGAATCGCGACAGCCATTCGGCCACGTTCGCCATGAACTCAATATGTACCTCGCAAAGTACGGTGCTGATCAGGTGCAGCATCGACATTTGTCGTGGATGTTCGCGCGGATGGGATTTGAGGAAGCCAGTTGCGAAGAAGCATCGGTAATCCCCTGCCTCTCCGCCCGGTTTGAATCAGAAATTCAGTCGCGACTTGTCATGATCCCTCGGACAGTGCGTGCAGGACAATTGGATACCGCGCGCCGATTGATTACTGAAGTCATTGATTTTCTGCACCGCGGCATCGAATGCGGTGGCTTAGTTGACCCATGGAACATTCTTGGGTTTCAGGGTTTATTTCCGCTGTTTTTTACTCGTGAGGATTCGATTCCGGATTCCCGTGTTGAGGTCCTGCTGGACATCATGGGACAGATTTTCGATGTCTGTTCACTGACGATGAGCGAAGCAGCTGCAACAGGCCAAAAAGATCTGCATGATTCTGTGCTTGAGGATTTCCGGGAACTGGCCGAACATTGGGATCGATATGCCACGACAACGGTCAACGATCTGACTCAGGTCGAAGGCATGAAGTCGGTGGAGGCTGCAACTCAGGTTGCTCGAGTCCTGGCAGAATGGAGAACGGCCGGCGAGTCTGCCGGCGATATTAATTTCTGGCGACGACATGTCGAAGATTTTGATGCGACCAGCAGCTTTGCGCAAGTAGTCACTGCCCTGCTCGATCGGAAAGATCATGTGGCAGCCATGGGATTGCTGATGCAGTGGCTGGGGCAGGCCGAAACAGTTCCTCTTGAAAACGGACCGCATTCCATTCACCGAATGCTGCACCGTTTGCTGCAATGTATCTGCGATCAATCGGAACCTGAGAAACGCTGGAATCATCTGCGCCGACTGTTTGCATTCATTGAGGCAAACGCCGGGCTATTCTGGGAAATCCCAAGTCTCGGAGAATTTGCCGAGCAGCGAAAACGCGGCCGGAAAGGCGGCAAGGACAAAGCCAAGGACGATCTTGATATAGAACATCTGTTCGATGGCGACGAATCCGAGGACAAAATTCTGGAAGCGGCCTGGGATGACGTCACGTATCGAGATTCGACCGATGACGGCAACGCATCAGACACGATGGATGGTGCATCTGCTCCGGGGACGACAGAGTTTGAAGTGCTCTATCGCCAAATGGAGCCTCGACTGAAGTTCCTGCATACCGTCGGCTCACTGTGGGGAATCGCTGCCGTCTGGATTTCACGTTCAGCCGCCACTTTGACCGCTGCGGACGATCAGAAAGAACACCTCCGAGAATGGCTGGCGTCAATTCGAGGACGACTGCATGGACTGGGTGACCTGGTCCGTGAGGTTCGCGATTACGAAATCACAACGCTGGGCTCCGGGCTGGAAGGCAACATCGAGTACGACATACAGATGCAATGTCGATTTCTCCTGATGCAGAACGCTCTTTCCACGACCGTCGAATTCCTGATGGCCGAACGATTAATCGGTGCAGTCATCTCAGAGGAATCGATTACCAAGGATACCGCATCGCTGGATCGGCAACTCTCGCGAATGTTTGGAGCCGTGTTTGCTCGCAGTGCCGAAGCTGCTCGCCAGTGTTTTCCTGGTCTCTGCAAAGAACTGAAGCGACGCCCACTTCTCTATGTTCCTTTCGAAAATGGGGGTCAGCCCGCGGCGATCCTCAAAGCACGTACACTGCAGTCTGTGATTCGCGTACTGTTAAGTCAGCTCCCTCGACTTGGATTGTTGTCGGAAACCTTTGAACTGTTGCAGATCGCTCTGCAGATGGAGCGAACTTCACGACCATCGGGACAAGCCGTCACAGAGTTTGACCGCCTGTTCCGAATCGGGCTCAGCAGCTCTGTTGAAGCCGTTCTTCAGTCCGCCGCGAAATGGAAGGGTGAATCAAGCCAGAAGGTGCGCAATATCCTGAAGCGAATTCAGCGGCTACTGGATGCCTATTCAGACCTCTGGACTCGACACAGTGGCTCCATGCGTCTCTCGGTTGTCGAAGATCTTCACGACGAAGAGTACGCCGAAGACGTTAAGCAGTTTATTGAAACCTACGGAGAAGATCTGTTCCATACGCGAATGCTGACGCTCGGTAACGCCCGAGCCATTCTTCATCACGGTGCGGAGTCGCTCTTCGATGAACTCCAGCAAACGGTCGCACTGACTCAGAACGTGAAGATTCTGGAAGACCTCGAAAGCGGTGAACTGGATCGCGAGGACGCTGCAGAACTGGCGGAGTTTGTCTACGAATGCGTCGTCGACAATTTTGATCGCTTCCTCGAATACAACACGACGACTACACATTCAGACTATGGCAATCGCCTGTATTGTCTGCTGGACTTTCTCCGGCTCGAAGCGTTGTACGATCGCTTCGAATGGAACACGATCCCGTGGCAGGTCGCTCACGAGACGATGGTTCGAAAAGGAGAACTGGAAGTCGCCGCCGGCGTCGAAGAGTATGTCGGTGATGAATCCCGAGACATCGCCAACTCGTTTGTCGAAGAACTCGTGCAACTGGAAGCCGAATACGGAGTCCGACTTCCGGCTCTGCATGATCATGTGGGCGAACGAGTTGTCGGCGCGCTGGCTCAAAACCGCATGGCGGCCCTGGTTTCCCGAGCCTGCTCGGACGCCGCCGGACTGTCACAGGAAGAAGTGAACAGTAACTTCCAGACGCTGCGTCAGGAAATCGCGGACTTTATGAGCACTCGCATTGGCTCAGGCATTGAACCTCCCGAATGGATGCAACGTCTCGCGTCAGAGCTTGACCGCGTTCAGGAAGGCCGTCCCGGTCAATTGTCCGACTCCCTGATGGAAGGCGATTTTCAAAAGCTGTCACAGAAAGCGATTGATCAGCAGATTTCTGACATCAGCCGACTGAATGATGCCGCCGGCAGCGGAATGTGAGAAGACCGCGAAACACGCGTGAAGCGATTCGAACTCATGCGTTTACAGGGCGACGGCACAAGCCCTGAAAATCCGTTTCCCGCGCCAAAGTGGGTCCGATTTACAAGCCGATTTCCATGCATCATTTTCAATGGCTGGAAAGAGCGAGGCCACAGCGCGCATCTTGTCGTGGGGAAAGATCATATCCGAGTCCTGGCGCACCTCAATCAAGGGCGAGTTTTGTAGAACTGGTCAAGCAGGCGCACCCGCTCGGCATTGGTGAGTGGCATCGCGTTAGCCTGGGGTTCAGGGGCGAAACGATGACGGCAACTGTCGATGATACTCCGATCACTGCGATGGCTCCGTGCCTCGCCGCGCAAAAACTCTCCTTCAGCCTCGGCGGTGAATCCGGTGGTTCCGAAGGCAAAAAGTCGGTGCGCTGGAGTTTCGCCGAACAGCTTGTTCTGTTACTGACCCAGCATCAGGAGCCGTTGTTTCATTTCATCTTCAGTCTTGTGGGGTGCGAGGCGGACGCGCGGGATATTCTTCAAGAGACGAGTCTGGCGCAGGAACGGGAGGGGATCGAGCCGGAACTCGATCAGCGGCTTAAGCTTTTGGATAGTTGTCTGGGTAAGTTGACTGCACAAGATAAGGAATTATTCACCAGTCGATATGCGATGCGGTAGAGTGCTGAGGAGATGATGCGACAATTTGCGATGCGTCGTCGCACGCTGTTTCGGAAACTGGAACTGCTGCGCCAGCGATTGCATGACTGTGTCACAAACCAGCTCCAATCGGAGGGGCTCTGATGAATCTTGAATCACTTATCTACGCCAAGCTCGACGGCGAAATCACTCCGGCGCAGCACTCGCAACTTGAGGACTGATCTCAAGCAACGAGGCTTGCTTGAAAACACGCTTATCGTCTGGTGCGGCGAGTTTGGCGGCACTCCCGACAACGGTGTGCGCGGCGGCATAGCCTACGGTCGAGATCATAATTCCAATGCCATGACTATTTGGCTGGCCGGTGGCGGCTCCAACGCTGGTCACACGATTGGTGCCACCGACGAACTTGGAATGGAAGCCGTCGAAGGTAAAGCCCACATCCGCGACTTCCATGTCACCCTTCTGCACCTCCTCGGGCTCGATGACAACAGACTCACCTTTTATCACGCCGGCCGCTTCAAACAGCTCAGTCAGTTTGGCGGCACTGTTATCAAAGACTTGATCTCGTGATCTGTTCGCCTCAACGAATGAAACTGTTTCACACACTCCTGCTTGCAACGTTCCTCACTCTTTCTTCCAGCACCTCACACAACCTTGTGACTGGAGAGATGATCCATCACCACGTTGTCACCGAGTATCAACTTCGGGACCAGATGTTGCTCGACCCAGCTGCGAAACAAGGGACTGGTGACAGGGCCATCGACGCCAGCTGAGCAATGAAACCTGTGGTAGCAGTGCCCCAGGAAAAGTCGTTGGCTGCCAACGACTGACCGGGACTTTCTCAATCAGCGGCTAACCCAGACCCGAACAACAGTAACGCCGCGTCATATTGGTTTAACCTACGTCATTCCGCACACGTCATAGGTTGTTCAGCCCCTGATCATGATCCTCTCCATACGCTAAACAGAGATCGAGGAATTGGACCAGGGGGACGACATCCGGACGTCACGCCGCTTCTTCAACCGCAAGAGCTCGCGCTTCCAGTTCGCCAAAGATCAGGGCTCCCCGGACGACGGCTGTTGCGGGATCGGGAGCCAGGCGAATTGACTGAATTCGTTCCGCGATTTCGTGCTCAATAAATCGCTCTGTTAACAGGCTTGCAAAGCCCTCGATCATCGTGGCGCCACCGGAAAGCATCACGGCCAGCTTTTGACGCTGGAGGGCATTCCGGACCGGTGTTGACTGCAGCAGTTGCGCCACGGTCCGAGTGACTCGGTCCAGAACGACCACGTACAATCGTGACATCATTCGCTCGCGATCTCCCACAGCATTCCGCAGATGGGGACAACTTTGCTGCTTCCACTGACGGATGCTCTCGAGGTCGATGAACGAATTTCCGTCCCCGTCCCAGACCTGGACCTGAAACTGCCTGGCAACTTCCGTATCAATCCAGTTACTGCCGATCGCAATCGATTCCTTCGCCAGCGAAATTCCATAGCGTGCGATGCAGACACTGGTTGTTTCGGCACCCATCACAATGCTGATGCCGGTGAAGGTGGCGTCGTGACAGGTGGCCAGAAGTGAGGCCTCGGCCGGATTAACGACGAACGGCGAGTATCCGCGCATTCGTATCAGCCGTGACAGGAATTCCGCATTGTTCTGAACTCGATGCGACTCATGAGGAACGCCGGGCACAGTCAATACGCAAAGACTTCGTTCCGCGTCCACCGGAGGCAGCATAGCTTCCGTCAATACGCTGAGCATCTGCCGAGCTGGAGGATCATCCGACGGAACTGCCCCCTCAACGAACAGAGGAGTGCAGGGAACTCGACTTAACCACTGGGCTCTGGCAGCGTTATTTCCAACGACCGCAAGTGATCCCTCGCATTCCGCGAACGGAATCTGTTGATCAGCCAAAGATCTTCGATGATGTCCCGTGTCCGGAATCAAAGCGTACTCTGATTTCTCAGCATACATCGATAAGCGGCCCGGTGTCCGTGGATTACGAAACACTGAACGAATGCAGCAACTGCCAAAGTCGATGGCGCAAATCATGTGTCTGTCCGATCCTGAAGATAGTGGAGAGCCCGGTCCAGACTTGCAGAGGTCGCTGCCGACTTCTTCTCTCCTGCCTGTTCTTCCTGCGATGGCATCTCAAAGGCTGACCGCTGCGCTGACACCGTGACGGATTCATCACGCCGACGCTCGGATGACATGTTCATGTGGGGAACTGGGACTCGAGAATGCGCCGCATCAATTCGCAGCCGACGCGGACCAGCAGGACGCCCGAACAAAGAAACTCGCAGAGGAAGCTCCACCTGACACAGATCAATCGGTAGTCGATTCTGAAGCAGATCTTCCAGATCTGATAAGTCTTTTGCACCATTCACGACAGACTCGGACACCACCGGTTGGATTGGCATAGAAGACCGCATTGCTGGCTCAACGGCAACAGCTGCGGGAATGGCGGCGGGTGGCTTTGTTGTGGCAGCCACAGGTGCGGCGTTGCGCTCAACTGCGATGTTCTCCGTCATCTTTACAGAACGAGAGGACGTCGAATCACTCAACGATTCAACAACCATCTTTTCCATCAGATAGATTGATGGGGAATCCACTTTTCCGTTTTGATCAATTCCGGCAGTAACAATCTCAGAATCACACGTGGCGGCTTGCTCTGATGCCATTGAGGAAACACAGGCCCTGGCTTGTGTACTCCTCCAGTCACCACCGAACCAAGCCTGCGACTCTGTTGCACTGGGAAGATTCTCCGATGTCAGAAGCGGCTTTGCATGTACCGCGGTGATAACTGCGGTGATGGCCGTTGCTGTGATCTTCTTCTCAGGCACAGAAGGTGTGGGGACTGTCGAAGACTCAATCGATGAACTAACCGGCGTCGCAAAGTTCTTGACAACGTTTCCAGAGTTCGCGGTGTAATGCAATTCGGAGCTTTCGGAGCTGAGATTTTCGTCTTCCGTTCTCAATGAGCCAATCAGAATCATCGATCCTGCAACGAGCAGTCCACCAATGAACAGAATATTCCACAGTCCCATCGATGCGGCCGGTACTTGCCGAGCAGCTTCAAGAGGAACAGCAATCTCCACTGGAGCCGGAGGTGCGATGTTCTCTACAGGAGCAAATGGTACCACTGCGGCTTGAGAAACGGATCTGACAGAGAGTTCCGATTCACTCTGTTCCGTTTCTGAATGCGATTCCAGAGCTGCATCATCTGCGGGCTCAGCAGGGTCCGCAAACGGATTTCGAGAATCATCCAGAGTCTTCGCCTCAGAAGCCTGAACAGGGAACTCAAGAGGAGTTGCCGGGGCCACTTCAGGAACAAGGTTCACTACCGCATTTAAGCCGGCCGGTGCAGGTTGAGTCACTTCAGAGGTCTGCCACTCAGAAAATGCCGGGACCATGTCCCCAAAGCCACGAGAAGTTGCCTGAGCACTGTGCACGACCGTTATCACATCGCCATGTTCAACACGATCTGAAAGGGCAGCGTTTTCCAGTAACGGACGTCCTCGGAAACGGCAGGCGATTTTGACTTGTTGGTCGGCCGATGGAAGCCCGCCTGTCCCCTGAAGAACATCACCCACAGCGATAAATTCATCGGCCAGGGTCACAGGAACCACACCGCCGTCGGTTCGCAATGCGGCGTTCTTTTGATGAGCTTCCAGGATAGGCTGCATCGACTGGACGACAAGAATATCGCCTTCCATGACTAACTCACCGGAATCAGTCAATGCACCAGAGACCATCTGAGTAAACGCGGCTCTCTGCTGCATTCCTCGCACGACTGAAACACTGACTGAATCACCAACTATTCCCGCCTGAATGACGGCCTGATGAATCGTGGTTCTCGTATGCGCCGAAAGAACGAAGTAGTTATGGTTTCGAACATCTCCGATCACCACGAATGTCGGTTGTGCGTGATCCGCGTTGCGGGACGAAGACTGGGCCGCCTGCTGCCCGGGAGAGGTCCGTGCAGTCGCAACCATTGCTGCGATAATGAGCACGATCTTAAGCCGTTCCATGGCTGTAACCTCAGTTAAGCAAATGTTTGCAGAATTGGACTGTCTGATGCCAGGTCAGAACGTCCAGCGGCACAATCTGCGCAATTCATCCCTGCAGCCAGATTCGACGCCCTCTTGAAAATCGGCATTCAGGGAACCGTTCATCATTCTTTTCGCACGACAGTCAAAAGCTTCGCATTCAACCCAAATTCCAGGAAGCCATTCACCAGGCGACAGAGGTGCAAAAAGAGAACTCTCCGGGGATCAAATTCCAATAAGAAAGCCCGACTCTTTTACGAGCCGGGCTTTCACAAATCACTCAACGCCATTCAAGTGCCGAAGGTTAAAGCACTGCCTTAATCTTCGTCAAAAACTCGCGATTCGTTGGAAATCGGTCCATCGTCTTCGTCAGTTGCTCCATCGCTTCGACAGGATTGAGGCTGATCAAGCTTCGACGGAGCATCGTGATTCCTTCCTGCAGGTCAGGTGCAAGAATTTTCTCTTCCCGACGAGTTCCGGATTTCGTGATGTCAATCGACGGCCAAATGCGTCTGTCAGCCAATTCACGACTGAGCACCATTTCCATGTTGCCCGTACCTTTGAATTCCTGAAAGATCGCTTCGTCAATTCTGCCGCCAGTGTCAATCAAAGCCGTCCCGCAGACTGTTAAAGAGCCGCCTTCGTCAAAGCGACGTGCCTGCCCAAAAAGCTTCTTGGGAATATCCATGGCCCGAATATCCAGACCGCCGGTTCCCGTCCTTCCGGAATTGTTGGCCTTGTTGAAGGCACGAGCCAGTCGAGTAATACTGTCGAGCAGAATGAAGACATCTTTGCCCTCTTCAGCCAGACGTTTTGCTCTCTCGATGATCAACTCCGCGATACGAATGTGGCTTTCGACATCGCTGTCGAGTGAGGACGAAATGACCTCGCCCTTTACCATTCGCCGCATCTCGGTCACTTCCTCAGGCCGCTCATCAATCAGCAATACCATCAGATGAATTTCCGGATGGTTAATGCTGACAGAATTCGCAATATCCTGAAGCAGCATGGTCTTGCCTGTGCGAGGAGGCGCAACCAACAGTGCTCGCTGTCCCTTACCAATCGGACAGAGCAAGTCCATGACTCGCATCGTCAGCGGCTTGGGACCAATTTCCAGTTTGATTTGCTCAAATGGGTTAATCGCCGTGAGGTTATCGAAGTTCCTGACATTCAAATACTCTTCCGGAGTAAACCCATCAATGAGTTCTACTTCGCGAAGTCGGGGTCCCTGGTTACGAGTGCCCTGCCCTACGTCACCACGAATCAGGACACCTTGTCGTAGCTTGTATTTTTCTACCAGTGAACTGGAGACAAACGGATTGGAGTCTTCTGCGGCGTAGTTTCTTTTCGGATCACGCAAGAAACCATATCCCCGTGGGTGAAGTTCCAGCACGCCATCGAACGTCCCTTCAACGACTTCACCGGACGGCTGAATCGTTCTGCCGCGTCGCGGACCTCCCAGATCGCGTCCGCGTCCCGTATCCCGGCCACCACGAGGTGGTCCGCCTTCACTACGTCGACCACGACCGCCATCGTTGCGGCCACCGCCATCGTTGCGGCCACCACCATCGTTGCGGCCACCACCATCATTTCGGCCACCACGACGCCCGCGATTCCCGTCGTTTCTTCCATCGCCTCCACGAGGCCCATCATTTCTGCCTCGGTTGCCCTCAGGCCGGCCACTACTCTGAAATCGGCTGGGCTCACGCCCATCATTGCGGCGAGGCTCACGCACGTCATTGCGGGCAGGCTCTCGCATATCACTGCGACCAGGCTCTCGCACATCACTGCGACCAGGCTCTCGCAGGTCATTGCGACCAGGCTCACGCACATCACGGCCAGGCTCTCGCACGTCATTGCGGCCAGGCTCTCGCAAATCACGACCAGGCTCTCGCAGGTCGTTGCGGCCAGGCTCTCGCACATCACTGCGACCGGGTTCTGGTCCCCGTGGCACATTATCTCCGTCGCCTATTCCTTCACCACCTCGACGACGACGACGGCGGCGGCGGCGAGGCCGGCGATCTCCGTCAAACAATTCACCCTGTGACAGCGGCGCGCCCTCTTCACCGTCACTAGAGCCTCCGCCCTCATCATCGTAGGACATTTGATCACGATCATCGTCCAGTTCACGATCACTCGCGAAATCCCGATCGGGATCATATGGCGGCTCAGACTCTGGACGTCGATCCACCGAGGGCCCTCGATCCAAATCGCTGTCACCACGATAAGCCGAACGACCTCTGCCAGAATGACGCGGAGATCTTCCGCCCCGATCAGATGCCCCATCTCTTAAGGGAGTTGCATCTCTGAGTGGCGCTGCATCTCGCACCGGCGCTGGTCCGTCATCATCCCCAAAATCCAGCTCTTCTGAGCTGAAGTATCTCATTCCGGTCTGGGGCTCAACATCAGCAATATGTCGCTCAAATCGGCTTGAAGTTCTTTCGTTTCGCTCTGTTTCGGCCGAGGTCGATTCGGGAGGAGCATCTGAAGGAGCTGGCCGTGTACTGCGAGTTCCGCGCTTCGCTGGGGGACGCTCTCTTCGAGCTTTCGGAACTCTCGGTTCTTCTGGGGGACTCTCAACGGATGGCTTAGGCTCAGCCGCTGTTGAACTTTTCCGCTCCCGTGGTTGACGGGCCGGACGTTCTTCATTGACGACACCCGAACCAAAGTCATCGTCTGCAATAGAAGGCGCCGGTGTGACGCCGTCCTCAGTGCCAATCTTTTTGGAACGTGTTGATGGTCGGCGAGCCGGAGTTGACGATGGGGAACGGGGCGACGTTCGTCGACGTGGTCGTTCGCTGGTTCCTTCAGAATCGGAACTGCTGGTCGGCATAAATATAACCTGATTTGGCCTGGGTAAAAGTGGAGGCAGCAGGCGAAATTGCCTCAAACCTCTCGAAAATTAATTTTCACGGTATCAACAAACCCTGCGATTTCGGGCACGTTGCCACAAAAAGAGGTTTGGCAGAAAGCACCTTGCTCGCTGCATAGCGACCGAGAAAACACGAAAAGAACACGGTGTTCGCCCATTCAAAAGGGACGAAACGACACATCCCAAATCGGGTGTGAGACTCAGTAGAGTCATTCGGTGCCTGCCAAAACAGACATTCACCGCACTCCTGCTGAACAAACCGCTGCCCACCATCGGTGATTCAAGTTCCGACGCCTTCGCCCGACAACCTGACTCACACACCTCGAGTTACACGAGACTTCAAGGGACCGCCTCAAGATAAAAGAGGCCACAACGATCCAGCCTTCAAATGCCAGAACTGACCGGAAACACTGAGGTCTTCTTGCGACCATGGTCTCATGGCGACCGAAAACAGGCCACCAACCGGAAAGCTCAGTCAGCGAAATGGAAGCTTCAGGAGAGTTCCACTGAGCAACACTCGATGCACTGAGGAATTCAGCGCATCTCAAAACCGGGCATCATCACAACTTTGTGCCAACATGAGATGGCACCCGTCAGCTCAAGAACAGACTGACGACATTAGTATTAACGGATCTCAAGTCGATGTCAATTGAACTGTTCGCGGGAAAATCAAACATTTTCCAGTCAAATCAGAGGTCTGGAAAGATTCTGCGCGAAATCCATCCGAGCCCCACCATCCGTCAAGACAGAAAACTGTCAACGGACGAAGATCTCCAAAGCATGCCAACTCCGAAAAGAAAAGATATGCGATCTGAATAGATCTGGTTTCATGTTTCACGAACACGAAGAACTGCTCCCATCTGATTTGATCTTAAGAAACCGGCACCAACGACATGACTTCAGACTCATTTCGACTACAGTACTTATCACCACCCCTAAGCAATTCTCATGGAGTCGCAAAAGTCAGCATGGTTGACGAGTGCTTTGGCAGTTCACGTTGAGCAGTTCTCTGGAGAATAGAATCCCACAGAAAAGCAAGACGTAACGCAGAACTGCCAGTACATCTTGCCGTACTAACGATTTCTTAGGCGGAGACCTATCCCAGCTTTGTGTCAGGATGAGCCAAACAAGGAGGCAGATCGAAAATCTCGAAGAGATACTGTATTTATGTTTACAGTGTTGGCATCGAGTTTGCTCAACAGGTCGGGTCCCGACAAATCGTCAGCAGGGTAGCCACGTGAGTGACTGCTTCTGAACAGTTCGTTCATCTTTGCCACTCCAATTACCGGTTTATGGTCTGTGTGGTGCTTGGCGGTCTGCCACCAAAGTCCAGGAAGCGGCAGTCATGCCCTTCATTAATTCATCAGGGAATCTTGAAGCGGGTTGACGTTGAAGGTTCTTGATTTCAGCGTTTATTCAACACGAAAGAGTTTGGAATGTCTGTTACAGGAAAGAAGAGCTCGCTCACTAAGCGGCAACGCGAAATCTATGAGTTTCTTCGCGACAAGATTATCAATCGAGGCTACGGCCCTACGGTTCGTGAAATCGGACAACACTTTGAGATCCGATCCCCCAACGGGGTGATGTGCCATCTTAAGGCCCTGGAGCGAAAAGGACTGATCTCACGAGAGCAGAACATGTCCCGCGCGATCCAATTGGCTGATTCTCCCCAAAACCGTCTCTCCGTTTCCCTGATTGGCAGCACAGCTTCTGGCGGTCCGGTGCAGCCGAATGTCTCATCAGACGAATTGATTTCGTTTTCGGCGATGTTCGAAGGTGGGGACGTTGGCTGCCTGAAGGTCGAAGGCAATCTG
Organism: Candidatus Kuenenia stuttgartensis; assembly: GCA_945861975.1. Lineage (GTDB taxonomy): Bacteria > Planctomycetota > Planctomycetia > Planctomycetales > Planctomycetaceae > SXXK01. The sequence continues at coordinate 43,762 of CAMAXD010000004.1, forward strand.
TTTGCTCCATTACACATTTGTAACGGAGACTTTTTGATCATAAATCGGGAAGCCCCTGTACAGCCTGGATGCCATGTGGCCGCACTTGACGATCGTCACTCTGTGATAATCTGTATCGTTCAGGAAGGAACAAATCATCTTGTTCCCGCCCTGGCAGGAGCATTTAATTCAACAACCCGTCAGGTCCTCGGCGTCATCACAGGCGTCATTCGAAAGTTCAGAATCCCCGCTGTTCCGGTGGCCGCAACCACTACCGAACTGAAATAGTGCCAAAAGCAACAAGTGAATTCACCAGCAACAAAAGTCGGCTTGAGGCAGACAATTCTGCACTCGAGTCGGCTTACTGTTTTTAAACCCATGAGAACGCATGAGTTTGTGGCCGACCAAAACGTGAGCGACAAAGGGCATCCGGAATAGTCGGCCCGCCTACCCGACGAATCAACCTGCGTGCCGATGCTGACCCATTTGGCTTAGCCGGTTGTAAAGGGTCTTCAGTGCAATCCCAAGTTCCTTGGCAGCTTTCGGCTTGTCTCCCTGATATTTGTCGAGCACCCTCAGAATTAATCTCTCTTCCATTTCGCGAAGTGTGATGGGCTCTGAGTTGACAAGCTCCGCGGAGACATCGGCATGACTTGAGGTGGCTGCTGAACTACGAGCCTGCTCATAACCAGAAGTCACACCGGAGTTGGATTTGCGGAGGATGCTGCGCGGCAAATCTTCGGGCTGAATGGTTTTTCCATCAGACAGAATCGCAGCGTGCTCAAGCACATTGGCAAGTTCGCGTACATTGCCTGACCAATGATGAGACTGCAGAAGCCGAATTGTCTCCGGCGGCAGCATTTCTGCCGGAATACTGTCGCGTTTCAAATGCCTTGCAATCAAGTGCAGTGCCAGACTCGGAATGTCGTCAAGTCGTTCACGCAACGGAGGTAGATAAATTTCGAACGTATTGACTCGGAAGAACAGGTCTTCGCGAAAAGTACCAGCCGCCACCATCTGCTGCAGCTCGCGATTTGTCGCGCACACGATTCGAACGTCGACGTGAAAAGGTTCGTTGTCGCCAACTCTTCGAACCTCACCCGACTCCAGAAATCGCAGCAGCTTGACCTGCATGGATTTATCCAGTTCCCCTAGCTCATCGAGAAACAGAGTCCCATGATTGGCGACTTCAAAGAGACCGGCTCGATTTGAGTCCGCCCCGGTGAACGCGCCCTTGCGATGACCAAAGAACTCACTTTCTACAAGGTTTTCCGGGATCGCACCGCAGTTGACGGCAACAAACGGCGCATCACGACGATCACTCTGTTCATGAACGCGTCGTGCGACCATCTCTTTTCCAGTGCCGGTCTCTCCAAGAATCAGGACGGAAGAATCCGTCGGAGCAATCTTGGCGATCAGCTTGTGCACACGAGCCATCGGTGCGGACTTACCGATGAGGTCCGAGCGGCCTTCAACTCTCTGAAGACGACTCTCGAGAGCCAACGTCTTATTCTCAAGTGCCTTCCGCTCGCCGATCCGATCCAGCACATTCGAAATCTCGAACAGCGAAACCGGCTTCGGAAGAAAGTCATAGGCCCCCATCCGGATGGCGCGAATCGCATCGTCTCGATCACCATGTCCTGTGCTGATGACGCAGACGGTCTCCGGAGAATGCTCACGAAGATAGTCAATCACGTCCCAGCCACTGCCGCCCGGCATCCGCAAATCTATAATAGCCGCATCAAAGACGTTCTTTTGAATCGCCTCAATGGCAGCGCCCGGAGATTGCTTCACCGTGGCCACATGGCCCATTCGGGGCAGTTCAGACCGCATTAGTTCTGCAATGGAATTCTCATCATCAACGAAGAGAACTCGCAGGCTTTGTCGTTTCCTGGTACCCACCGCCAACTCCATGGCCAAGGTACTCAGCCTCATGCTGAGCACAGTCTGTTGCGCAAAACAGCCTTCAAAAGGAGAGCCTCTGAAGACGCATTTCCCAGTGTTTCTGCCAGACATCCGGCAAAAAGCACCGATGAGAGAGGCCTATGGTGTATCAGAAAACCAATCCGACAGCAACGTGGGTTTGCTGCGAGATACTCGGCGCTCCGGCGACTGTTTATGCCTTCTGCATCGCCTTTTTCATCGCGTCGCCCATCCCACCAGGACTGTCGGAAACGATTACCCCGGCTGCTCGCAAAGCCGCCATTTTCTCGGCTGCGCCACCGCCGCCGCCAGAAATGATTGCTCCGGCATGCCCCATTCGCTTACCTGGAGGAGCTGTCTGGCCAGCGATGAACCCAGCAACAGGCTTCGTGACATAAGACTTGATGTACTCTGCGGCCAACTGCTCTGCACTTCCCCCAATTTCTCCGATCACGAGGATCCCCTCGGTGCCCGGATCATTCTGAAACATCTCCAGCAGTTCGATATAATTTGTGCCGTTAATTGGATCGCCACCAATCCCGACCGCAGTGCTTTGACCGAGCTCCACGCGTCCTAACTGCCATGCTGCCTCATAGGTCAAAGTCCCACTTTTGCTTATAATCCCGATCGTTCCCGGCTTGTGAATGTATCCGGGCATGATTCCAATCTTGGCGATGCCTGGAGTAATCACTCCCGGGCAGTTCGGGCCAATCAAACGTGATTTCGACCCGGCCATCCCACGCTTCACTCGCAGCATGTCCATCACTGGAATGCCTTCGGTGATAACCACGATCAGTTCCATCCCGGCATCCGCAGCTTCCAGAATCGCGTCTGCACAGAACGGCGGAGGAACGAACACCATGGATGTATTCGCTCCGGTTTTCTCTTGGGCTTCCCGCACAGAATTGAAGACCGGAAAACCATCAACCGTGGTTCCACCCTTCCCCGGCGTAACACCACCGACGAATACATCAACCCCCGGCTGGCACTCCGCCGCATAAGCTCGGCATTGCTGACTATGGAACAAGCCGGAGTTGCCCGTGATCCCCTGAGTGATCACTCGCGTCGATTTGGAAACAAGAATACTCATCGGTTTGAATTCACCAGTTTGAGATCTGAGGTCAGGACTGCATTGCTGACGATCTCATCGCCAGCGACACAACTTCTACAGGCTAAACAATGGCACTCGAAGACATTGCAGAAGAACCCGGGTAATCAACTCGCCGAATCCCCTTCACCGCACTACGCGCCAAGTGACTTTACTACTTTCTGAGCGGCATCCGTCAGGTCCGTCGCGGAAATAATATCGCGACCACTGGCCTTCAGCATTTCTCGGGCAATTTCCACATTCGTACCCTCAAGTCGCACGACAAGCGGAACATTGAAACCAACCTTCTCGTAGGCGTTCAGAAGAGCCGACACAATGATGTCGCACTTCATAATACCGCCAAAGATGTTGACCAGAACGGCCTTCACATTCTTGTCTGCAAGGATGATGCGAAACGCTTCGGTCACCTGATCTTCATTGGCCCCGCCGCCTACATCAAGAAAATTGGCAGGCTCACCGCCGTGCAACTTGATCAGGTCCATCGTGCTCATCGCAAGACCTGCTCCGTTAACAAGACAGCCAATATTGCCATTCAGTTTCACATAGCTCAAGCCTGTGTCAGCGGCTCGCACCTCGGCTGGATCCTCTTCAGAAAGATCTCTCAAAGCGACGACATCTTTGTGACGGAACAAAGCGTTATCGTCAAACGTCACTTTGCCATCAAGGGCAAGCAACTGGCTGTCTTCAGTCAGGATCAATGGATTGATCTCAACCATACTGCAGTCATAGGCCACAAAGAACTTGCAGATCTGTGGCAGAAATTTTTCCGCATTGCGAACACCAACAGCATCGAATCCCAGCGCATAGGCCATCTTGCGAGCCTGATAAGGATAGAGCCCCGCGACCGCATCAAACGGCTCAGCAACGATCTTTTCCGGCGAGTGCTTCGCAACCTCCTCAATGTCCATCCCTCCCTCGGAAGACATGATCAGCACCGGCCCTCCAACTTCGCGATCAACGACAATCCCAAGATAAAGCTCGCGAGCAATCTTCAGCCCCTGCTCGACAAACAGCGTGTTGACCTGCTTGCCGTCGTCACCGGTCTGAATCGTAACCAGCGTACTACCCAGCATTCGGGCAGCATTTTCTGCAGCCTCTGCAGCGGATTTCACCAGCACAACACCACGCTGGGCCGGATGCTCCTTAAACGTCCCTTTCCCTCGCCCGCCAGCGTGTATCTGCGATTTAACAACCGCAATGGGCCCGCCGAGCGTTGTGAATGCAGCAGCCGCTTCTTCAGCAGACTTCACAACAATCCCCTGAGGTACTGGCACTCCGGCAGCCTTAAAGAGCTGCTTGGCCTGATATTCATGAATCTTCATGGAGCACAATCACGTTCAGGAATAATGAAAGAGTTTTCTCGCAACGATCATTGGCCATTCTCCGCATTTCTGAGGAGCCTGACGCTTTGAAAGCGCATTGGACTATAGCGGGCCTGATTGTCTTCTTCGAGGAATGCGGTCCCGCCACCCGGGATTTCCTGAAAATTTGCTGCCGCTGAACGCTCCAAATTTATGCAGACCAGCGTCGACATTGGGCACTTGCCCGAGGCCCGGACTATTCATCCTCGTCATCATCACCCAGATCAACTTCCTCGTCATCTTCAGGATCTTCGAGAAGCATTAATCCGAAGTGATTTTCGACCATCTCGGCAATCTGACACAGTCGCCCCGTGACGCGAGCCTGCATCGGAGGAAACGCATTTGCAATTGAATCGGCGGCTTCATAGAGTTCAATGGGGTTCTCGCCATCCGGGATCGTTTTTAACAAATAGTCTGCCACACTGATGTCTGCTCGAGCATGGTCGAAAGGGTACAAAATGGCTTCGAATGACTCCCGAAGATGAAGAATGTGATCTTTCATCTCTGCCATGCGGTCTGTGAGCTGAGAAATCAGTTGAGGATTGTCATTACTTTCACTGAGCAGAGAAAGTAATTTCCCCATCGCAACCTGAGCATCCCGAATAATAAGGAGCTGCCCGAGTCTCTCATTCACATGATTAAAAAGCGCCAATAACTGATCCAGCTCAGCGATGGTGACCCCCTGCCCCTCCAGAACTTCACGAACCTGCGCTGTCCGTGCAAGCTGCAAGGCGGCGTAGAGTCGATCTGCGGCAGCATCCTCAAAAGGCACCAGCTTCGGCTCCAGCTTTCCAATTCGCCTGTCGGCAGCGTCACGAGCATCCTGGACTTCATTGCGAGTCGTCAGAGGAATCGAGAAATCCTTCCGGCGAACGCGAATGCCGGACTTCAGGAGAATGTCGGCCAGACCAATTTCAATCAGCTCCGTGTCGACGGTGTCAAATTTTTTCCAGACGTCCCCATACTCTTCGGCAGCCGCAAGCATTGCAGCTCGTTGCTTCTTCATTACAGCCAGCGCATCAGCAGCACGGCTCGGCGCTTTAAATGCCACGGTCGGAGTTGGCATCGGGCGATACCACGCAACATGGCCCTGAAAAAACCGGCGCAGAGCTTTCCAGGCATCCTGCTGCTGTTTCTGCATCTCCATCAGCTTATCGACGGGATGCAAATCGGACTTCTTCAACTCATCGCCAAAGATCTCCTTGTAGTAATCCCACGTCACAGCGCGAGAAAGAAAATCGAATCTCCTAAAGAGGTGTGCGGCCGGGAGTCGCAGCGTGAAAATGCCGTCCGTATTTTCTTTAGCGGCACTCGCCATTCGCTCAGGATCTGAGGGATGCGTATCGAACAGGCCAGTTTTTGCTTCAAGGATTTTCTCATCAATCTTGGCATGAACCTTCTCTGGCAACTGATCCACATTCAGAAGAATCAGTTTCGGAAGGTTGTCTCCCAGTCGGCCTTCGCGGTAGAAATTCCCGAGATCAGACAGGGCTCCGCGATATGCAACGCCAAGAACAGCAAGCTGGCGAGCTGTGGTAGCAAATGTTCTGCTTCCAGCTAATCGAGCTTCATGGCGATCTGCGTCAAACTCCATCTGTCGCAGCAGAATCCCGCTGACGAAATGCCCGGCGATCATCAGAACCCAAAGCACAATACGAGTCAGCCAAATCCCGAATCTCGTGAGGTACAACAGCCAGCCAATTCGAATATCGACACTACGAGAGAAATCCGCCAGCTTCTCATCCCATGCGTCACGTTCGTAAACGACTCGAGTAAACCAGTAGCTGATCGAACGAATCAGAAAGCTGAGTCGCATGCCGGCTCCCTGAGCGAAATGCCCGAACTCATGCGCGAGAACTCCACCGAACTGCCGCATCGTAAGGCCAGCCACCAGAGGCATCCCAAGAGTCAGCACAAGATCATTGCCGGCCATGCTGAGAATGCCACGGCGAAAACTTGCGCTGGCGTTGATATTGCAGTCGATATCGATTCGTCGTGGGCGAGGCGAGTTCACGGCTTTGCAAATCCAATCGACAAACTCAAACAGCAAAGGCTCATCCTCTGGCTTTAGAGTTCGACGCCCAGAATCCGTCGCCGGCTTTGAGAACAACGGCTTGATCATGAACAGGACAAGTCCCGCGCCAGCAACAATCGGAGCCAGATAAGCAAGGAACGCCAATACCACCGCACGTCCGGCGTTGCGTCCTGAACCAACACCGCTTGCCGCTGCAATCATTCCGGTGTGATTGATTGCGTGATACCAGACTGCCCAGCCAACTGCACCAATCAGAGCTACGTAGATCAGGGGCAACATGATCATGAAAAATGAAACCAGCACGATCCCAAACCGATAGCCACCGGAAACTGGCACCGGCGCAATGGATGGCTGAGTAAACGCAGCGAAAACTTTCCGCCGGATGGTTTCAAAATCCTCTGGCGGAGCAGACAGTGTGGCGGCCGTGTGCCGAACCGCATCCGCCTGAACATCGCGTGGACCAGCAACCACTCGTGCTCGCACAAGACCTGCACTTGAGGCGACTCCGGCTTGATTGGCCGCTAATTGAACGGGCGTTATTTGACTGGGCACTGCCTGACTGGGCACTGCCTGACTGGGCACTGCCTTTTGAACAGGATCCTGACGCGTCTGCGGTTGAACTGCAGATGCTGAGTCGGAAATTCGTCGAGCCCTACGAATTACCGGCGCCGCAGTGACAGGATTCACTCCTTGAACTTTTCTCGCTGCCGCATCTTCATTGCTCTGTGGTTCTCGTCCGTCAACCACAGGCACAGTGATCACACTCTGGCACTTGACGCAGCGGATACGTTTTCCACTAAGCTCGTCCTTCACGGAAAATTTTGCTTCACATTGCTGACACTTGATTACGATTGACACTAACCAACTCCCGCTGCGCTCTCATTTCTGTGTGCCATCCGGCTCATAGGTTCTTAAATTAAAAGACTGTTGGGAAGGGAGAATAATAAACCTGAGCCCCCCCCCTGAAATCACGCAAAGGCTGCAGTCCCCCCAGGCTAAACCCATATGCGCTCGGGCAATTCTGATCTTGGCTCGATTTTGGGCGGCCCATATCCTACCGAGGATTGAGTAGCATCTCTGTCGTCCGGCATGGAAGCCGAATTAATGTCTTCGCGTCCGATACTTTTTCTTTTGCTCCTCACAGCCGTCGTACAAACGGGCTGCGTGCATCGGCGCGTCACGGTGAATTCGTATCCGCAGGGGGCCTTGGTCAAAGTCGACGGACGCGATGTCGGCTACACGCCTGCTTCATTTGACTTCACTTGGTATGGAACTCGAGAAGTCCAGCTCCTGATGGACGGTTATGAAACTCGCACGGAGCACGTTGACATTAATGCTCCGTGGTATCAGAAGTTTCCGCTCGATTTTGCCAGCGACAACTTTCTGGGCAAACATGTGACTGACCATCGTCAGTTTACGTTTCAGCTTGAGTCCAAGAAAATCGGGCAGTCCAGTGATGTCCTGCAACGAGCAGGCTCGCTGAGAAGTGAAGCTCTGCACGGCCAGTAGACAGGCCTTTGGATTTCGTGCCCCTGTCGTCATGCGTTGCCCGACCGGATTCCGGATGGCCCAGGGACAGTGCCAGAAGATGACTTTTCGCCGCTGCATTGCACTGAGACAGCGGTCCAGGTAACCTCGGTAACGAAAAGACCGTTAATGGCGGTCTGTTGAAACTGTGTTCGGAGCGAGTTTTCGATCGAGGGGTGCTATATGAAGCTTTCAGGACTCTTGGCTTTTTTCCTGCTGGTTCCAGGATTCGCCGTTGCTCAGGAAGAGCTGTCTGACGCGGATAAACAACTCATTCAGGCGATTCAGGCTGCCGGTGGACAGGCCATGCCACTGGCGAAGAATGACGCTCGACTGTCCGTCGCCTTCCATTTGTCCGACAAAGAGATCACAGACGAGACGCTGGCCGTGGTGAAAGACGCCGCTTCTATTTATTCGCTTAACCTTCGTGGAACAAAGGTTACGGACGCAGGTTTGGCTCATCTGGCTGGATTGAAGGGACTGACTCGCCTGCATTTGGAAAAGACTGGAGTTACCGACGCCGGTGTCGCTCATCTGGCAGCACTGCCTGCGTTGGAATACCTAAATGTCTATGAAACGAAGATCACGGATGCAGGGCTCGCTCAGCTTGGGGCGATCAAGTCTCTGCGTCGCCTCTTCGTATGGCAGACGACCGTCACCGAAGCTGGTGAAGAAGCCCTGAAGGCGGCCATCCCGGAAATCGATATCGTGCCGGACTTCAAGAAAGATCGTGAACGAGAAATTGTAGAAGCTGGTCGCGCTGCGGAAGACTCTGCCAAACTTGTTGAAGAACTGGCCGCACAGATCGAAGGTCAGGGAAAGACGATCACTGAAACAGCAGTCGCTTCTGAGGCTGCCGCTAAGGCTCAGACAGACACTCAGGTCGCATTGGATGCTGCCAACAAGGTTCTGGAAACCGCCAACGCCGCAAAGGCAGCCGCAGATAAAGCTGTCGCGGACCTGAAAGCGGATCCAAATTCTCCAAAGGATGCGGTCACCGCTGCAGAAGCCGCTGCGGTTGAGGGTCAGAAGGCTGTCGAAGCCGCAACCGCCGCCCTTGAACCATTGAAGAAACCCGCTGAAGACACAAAGAAAGCGGCTGAGGAAGCTAAGAAGAAAGCGGATGAAGCCACTGCGAAACTGACCGAACTGAAGACAAAGTCAGAAGAAGCCGTGAAGAAAGCAGCCGAGCTGAAGGCAAAAGCTGAAGAACTGGCCGCAAAGAAGTAAGTTGCTTCCTGCCGCACTTTTGCCAGAGTCGATCTGTAACGTCCTTGGACTTATTGTTCGAGTTGTTAATTCCATAACGTCGCCTGCCTTACTCAGTGAGGCAGGCGATTGTTATTTTGACACGGACATAACTGCTCCTCTTTGGTGCTCTTCAATTTTTGTGCTCATTTTCTTGTGAGCCATGACATGATCCGGCACTCTGCTTTCCTCTGTCTTCTGCTGGTGACGATCAACGCATCGATCCATGCCGAGGATCCGTCGTCGCCCGACTTTTTCGAATCTCGCATCCGGCCGATTGTGGTTGAGCATTGCATCGAATGTCATGGTGAAAGTCACCAGGAAGCGGGACTACGACTCGATTCCGGCGAAGGCTTCAGACAAGGCAGCGACAGCGGACTGATTGTTGATTCCAGCCTCCCTCATGACAGTTTGATTCTGCGTACGGTACGATATGAGGGCGACATTCGCATGCCGCCCGATGGACGTCTCTCCGACGAACAGATCAGGGCTATCGAACAATGGGTCAAGGCTGGCGCGGTGTGGCCTGCAGAATTTTCTCCGCCCCCGAGCAAGGCAAAGTCTCCTGTTTTCGAACAGGCAAAGGATCACTGGGCCTTTCAGCCGATTCGAACGGAAATTGTCCCGGCGGATGTCGAGCCTTCGCAGGTGTCTCGCCGTAATGCGGCTTTGATCGACAACTTGATAGACGCTGCTCTGCAACAAGCAGGTCTGTATCGAAATCAGATTGCTGACCGACGCACATTGATCCGCCGCGCGACATTCGACTTGCATGGCATGCCTCCCACACCGCAAGAGGTCAACGAATTCGAAAGTGATTCCGCCAATGATGCATGGCCACGTCTGATTGATCGACTTCTCGCATCGCCTCGATACGGCGAACGATGGGCAAGGCATTGGCTGGATGTTGCTCGATATTCAGATACCAAAGGCTATGTCCGTCTGAAAGATAATCCTCTGTATCCCGCAGCCTGGACTTACCGCGACTATGTGATCCAGTCGTTCAACGAAGACCTTCCGTACAATCAGTTTGTGCTGGAGCAATTGGCGGCCGATCAGCTGCCAGCAGGTCGGTTGTCGGCGGTGCATCCCGGGACAGGCAATTTTGTTGCTGGCAGGAATCCAAAATCATTAGCGGCAATGGGCTTTTTGACTTTGGGCCAACGATTCATTAACAGCCCGAACGACATCATTGACGATCGAATTGATGTTGTCACACGCGGTCTGTTGGGTCTCACAGTCACCTGTGCCCGTTGCCACGACCATAAGTTTGACCCCGTTCCTACGGCCGACTATTACAGCCTGCATGGCGTCTTTGCCAGTTCGTACGAGCCTGAAGTTCCACCACTGATCCTGCCGACGA
>CAMAXD010000005.1 GCA_945861975.1 Candidatus Kuenenia stuttgartensis
GATGCTGTCCTCGTGCGGACGATGCCTCCCGGAACATTAGAGCAGGTCGTCGCTCGGATGGATCTGCTGGCTGGGCTTGAGGCCTGTGCAACACGCGTCATTAACTCACCGCGCGCTCTGGAATGTGCAGTCGACAAGTACTTGACAACTCAGCGTCTCGCGCTGGCAGGATTGCCGGTGCCGGAGACCGTCGTCTGCGAGAACGCGGAAGCTGCCTTGAATGCCTTCGAGATGCTGGGGCGAGATGTCGTCGTGAAGCCGCTGTTCGGGGCCGAAGGTCGCGGCATTATTCGTGTGTCAGATCCCGAGCTGGCGATGCGTGCCTTTCGCACTTTGGAACGATTGGGTTCGGTCCTCTATCTTCAGAGATTTCTCGATGGGCCCGGATTTGATATTCGCGTGTTGTTGCTGGACAGTCAGCTTGTCGGTTCGATGAAACGCATTCCCAAAGAGGGTGATTTTCGCGCGAATATCTCTCAGCAGGGAACCGGAATTCTTCATCGTCCTTCAGACAGAGAGATTGAGCTGGCGATCGCTGCGGCGAAGGCGACGGGCTGTTCATTTGCCGGCGTTGATTTGATGTACGACAACGATCAACGGCCTTATGTCATAGAGGTCAACGCGGTGCCGGGATGGCGAGGACTGGAGCGAGCCTGTGGCGTTGATGTTCCCGAGACTTTGTTCCGTTGGCTCGAAATTGATTGAAGGAAACGCACATTTCGCTAATTTCCCGAACTCTCATAGAGCAGTTCAGCAGGGACAACTCTGCCCGTCGAGCACAGAGTTGCTGCTCGAAGCAGGCTTGATGAAGGCGGCAAAAGTTTTGGCCAGGCGAGTGGTTTCCTTGTGATCTTTCCGCCAGGAATAGCTATCCTGATGTGTGACGATCCTGCCTCTGACTCTTTCGATTTGTCCTGACTCCCACCAGGTTGACAACGATGAGCCGACAATTCTGCTTCCTTCTGTTTCTCGCTGCCTGTTTCTGCCTGCAACCAGTGCAGGCTCAACTGCCAACGGTAAGACTCGATGGCGTGTTTCCTGCCGGCGAAGCACCGGGCGCTACTGTGGAATTGACCATTACGGGGAACGACCTTGATGATGTCGATCGGCTGGTTTTCAGTCACGATGGAATCTCGATGACGCGGAAGATGGCGGAGGAGACGCCCTTTGAAGAAGGTCCCCAGCCGATTGAGAATGTGTTCCTTGTCACGGTCGCTCCAGGAGTTCCTCCCGGCAACTACGATGTGAGATGTCAGGGGAAATACGGGCTGTCGAATCGTCGGACCTTTGTTGTCAGTGCTACGGCTGAGTTCGTGGAAACAGAGCCGAATGGTGGCAATGACGTTCCGGCCTGGGTTGAGAAAGATGGCTTGCGAGAGAATGCTGCTCAGGAAATCACGTTGCCAGGCACGATAAACGGCCAGTCTTCTGGCGGACCAGATGTGGACTGGTATCGGTTTGTAGGAAAGGCAGGGCAGCGAATTCTGCTCGACGGGCAATGTCGCCGGATTGACTCGCGGATGGATCTGGCCGCGACGATTTTTACTGAGTCTGGCGTTATCGTTGGAGAATCACGAACGGGGCAGGCGAATGATTCCATCACGGATGTGACGCTTCCTGCGGACGGACTTTATTTCATCAAAGTTCACGACGCCCTGTTTGCACAGGGAGCGGGATATGCCTATCGATTGACGATTGGGGCTATTCCGTATCTGGACTTCGTGTTTCCTCCTGCGAGTCTGCCGGGATCCAACGAAGAATTTACGATCTATGGTCGCAATTTGCCGGGAAGTCAGCCGTCACCGTATCAGTTGGATGGTCGTCCGCTGGAGCAACTGACCGTGCAAATCCCGATGCCGGGTGATGTTGTCGGCAGGCTCACGTATTCCTCGTTGATTGGGCCTCATCAGGCAGGTATGGATGGCATTGAATACAGAATTGCTGCAAACGGCATCCAATCCAATGCGGTACTGATTACGCCAGCGACGGCCCCAATTGTGCGCGAGGCTGCGGACAACAACAATCCCAATGCTCCGCAGCTATTGACTCTGCCGTGTGAAGTTGCGGGCTCGTTTTATCCTCAGCGCGATGTGGACTGGTATTCTTTTGAAGCGCAGAAGGATGATGTCTGGTCTTTTGATGTTTATGCGCAGCGGCTGGGTCGGGCAATCGATCCTGCAATATTGATTCAGCGGATCGGTACCAATGACAAAGGTGAGCCGACCTTTACCGACGTGACTTTTTTGGATGATGTGCCCGAACTCAACATCAACAATCGATCGGGGCGACATGAATTTGATGAGCGAACGGCGGATCCGTCTTATCCGTTTAGAGCACCGGCTGACGGGATGTATCGAGTCCTGCTGAAGGACAGTGTGAGTGCTGTGCGAAGTGATCCACGGCTGATTTATCGGTTAGCGATTCGAAAACCTCAGCCCGACTTTCATGTTGTGGCAATTCCGGGAGGTTCCACCGAGAGTCTGATGCTTCGCAAGGGCGGACGCGATGTTGTCAGAGTCACCGCTTATCGCCAGGATGGTTTTACTGGTGAAATCCTTGTGTCAGTGACGGGATTGCCGGAGGGAGTGACCACCCAGGAGATCACAATCGGTCCCGGAAACAATCATGGAACTCTGGTTCTGTCCGCCACGGATGCGGCACCAATGGGAGTGGGGACGCTGCAGATCGTGGCCAAAGCCATGGTCAACGGAGCAGAGCTGGTCCGTCCGGCACGGTATGGCGCGGCGTTAGTTCCGTTTCAGTTCAATCAGCCCAACGCCAATGTTCCCAGCGTTCCTTCGCGACTTGTTGAGCGGTTACAGATTTGTGTTTCAGAGAAGGAAGCCGCTCCGCAAGTCCTGACGATTGGTGACGGGAAGCCGCTGGAGACATCACGTGGCGGTGTCTTGAAGATTCCATACACCGTTAAGCGAGTCGAGGGTTCAGCTGGTACTCTGATTGGATTCCCCAACGACTTTCCACCGAACACGAACGCTCAGCAGGTGAATATTGGCGCCAATGAAAAGGGTGAGTTTGAGCTCCGTTTTCAGGCCAACACCGTTCCGGGGACTTATTCGTTTTATTTGGCGGGCTTCAATCAGGGGTTGCAGTACAAACGGAATCCTGAGCTGGCTGAGAAAGCCAAACTGCGACAGGAGCGGATCGCGAAGATTCTGATGGATGCTCAACTGCAGGCCCAGAAAGCTCAGCTGGACAGCCAACAAAAAGTGACGGAGTTCAACCAAGCCAATACGGCTCTGACTCAGGCAAACACAGCACAGCAGCAGGCTGATCAGAAAGCGATAACGACAGCAGCGGCGTTGATGCAGGCAGAAGCGGTGTTCAAGCAGAAGACGGAGCAACTGGCAGCGGATGCGGCGAACGAAACACTGAAGCAGCAGTTATCGCAGGCACAGGTAGCATTTGATGCGGCAAAAAAGGCTGCTGATGAGGCAACGGTTTCAGCGACCGAAGCGGCAACCAAACAGGTTGAGGCAACCGCGAAGCAGAAAGCGGCGGAGGAGGCCCGTGTGAAAGCGCAGGCTGATCTTCAGGCGGCTCAGCAACTTTTGCAACTGGCGACTCAGGAAAAGCAGCGAGCTGACCAGTTTGCGAATCAGAAACAGAACGAAGCCAATGTCCGAGCCTTTAATGTACTCATTCCATCAAACACTCTCACGATTAAAGTCGTTGAGTTCCCCGCGAAGGTCGAGGCGATGCCAGAAGTACTTACCGTCAATCAGGGAGAAAATTGTGCCGTGGTGATTAAGGTTTCACGTCAATATGAGTTCACCGGGGCAATCAGTGTTCAGTCGCAGTTACCGGGCGGAGTTGGCGGCATCAGTATTCCGGCCGCGAATATTCCGGAGAATCAATCCGAGATCAAATATGACATCACCGCTCAGCCGAATGCCACCGCAGGCGAACATCTGCTGAATGTTCGCCTGCAGATGAATTTCAACGGCCAGAATCTGGTGCTGGAACGACCAATCAAACTCACCGTTGTTGAAGTGAAAAAGTAACCCGGTAGAGAACTTTGAATCAGCATCATCAAGTCGGAGATGATGCCAGCGTGACAGGCGTTATCTGATGATGCTGGTCAGTTCCTGAAGGATTTCATCTGTTACGGTAATCGTTCTGGCGTTCGCCGAGAATCCTCGCTGGGCAATGATGAGACGAGTGAATTCGAGAGCAAGGTCGACGTTGGATCCTTCCAGTTGTCCGGCGCGGAGGGCACCGCGACTTCCGGACAGAGCGGTGCCGATGTCGGGATTGCCACTCGCGAGTGAAGACGTGAAGTAGTTGTTTCCGATCGCGACGAGACCGTCTGGATTTCGGAAGGAGGCAATAGCCATTTGCGCAAGCGGGATCTTCAGGCCGTTTGAAGCCAGCCCGAAGACCTTGCCGTCGGTGTCGATCTGCACTTCAGACAGTTCACCGGGGGGAAATCCGTCTGGCGTCAACTGAAGTCGTGATGCTTGTCCCAACGCCGTCAGGCCGTCGAATTGTGCGGGTGTACCGAAGCGAAGACTGAGAGTCTGCGAGGCGGGTTGACCTCGAAACTGGACGGTGATGTTACTGTCGCCCACGCCAGAGCCCGTGACTTGAGCGAATGATCCATCTGGTTGAAATGAGATTCCCTCAACCAGCGAGTCGAGGATTGTTCCTTCTGTAGGCGAAACAGAGGCGACAAGAGTCCACGATTGATCGGCCTGTTTGGTCATCGTCAGGCCGATGGTGTGTCCCGCCCCGCTTTCATCGAAAACCTCGACGGACTGAAAAACGCTATCCGCGTGTTTTCCTGTTCGAGTCAGGATTATCTCATGGTCTTCAAAGTCTGATCGTCCTGCATTTGTAGGGCCATCGCTGAATGACATAGACAGAAAGGATGGACCGGTAGCATCTGCTGTGCCAACAATGTTGCCTAACCCGTCAAGGGTCACGGTCGAACCGGAAAACGAAGAATTTAAAGCTGCGATAAGGTCGGCTACCGTGGATGTGGGCGTCAGGAGAAGTTCCGTCACCGTGGGATTCGAACCATCTGTTCGACGTCCACTAATCAGGATCTTGTCTCCGGCGAGGTAATTCACGGTATTTGAATCGAGGTCGGACAAAAGAGTCGTCAGTGTGGCAGGTAACCCTGCGGCCAACAGCGGTGTGGAAGTCATCACTTCCTGTGCCACAGGACCGGTCGACGTTGAGGAAAGATTCCCCTTGATTTGCATCTCTGTCGAAACCTGACCTGGAATGCTGACTCCTTTGGGAACATAGATGCGATCATCACCCGGAGTCTGAAATGCCGGCAGTTCTCCATTGGGTTCGCCGGTTGGTCCAAAGCGTCGCACAAGATATCCCGTGGAAGGGTCCGACAAGTAACCACTCTCATCCAATGAGAAAGCTCCTGCACGCGTGAAGTAGGTACGCTCGCCGGAAGAAGCGACGAAGAAGCCGCCTCCATCCAGTGCCAGGTCCATGTCGTTTCCGGTTGATTCCAGATTGCCCTGAGCAAAGTTCAGGTCGACCTGAGACAGGCGGCTACCAGTTCCGATCTGTACCGAATTCACACTGCCCAGAAGTCCTGACGATGACGACGACGTACCTCGTTGAACTTCGTACATAAGGTCAGAGAACAGGGTACGGGATGTCTTGTAGGCGGTCGTATTGAGGTTGGCGAGATTATTGCCCACGACCTCGAGCATCTTTTGATGACCGCGGAGTCCGGAAATCCCGGTAAGTAGAGAGTTGGCCATAGTCAATCAGGTCCGTATATGCGACAAATTTTTCGGAAGACAGTGAGTTAAGGAGACAGGCTGAGCCAGCGAATCGAACAGCAGTCATGAATCAAGGGCTGTTACGGGGAAAGATTTTGCTCGCTGTAGGCAACACCCGTAACGTTGCTGATCGGGTAAAAGTTGTTGCCAATTCGTACCAGAATCTGACCTTCATCCGGCTTGATCTCAGAGACGATCCCCGTCTCCGCGGCTTCATCACCGTAGCGGACACTCAAGCCCAGAAGCCCGGCCCCGGCGTTGATCGATTCGAGAGTTCTCAGGTCACTTTCCCCGGACGTTTTCTCGATCAGAGTGTCGAGCTTTGTCCCCAGGCCAGTGATACCACTATTCATATTCTGAATTCCTTCCACAGTGGTGAACTGTGCCAACTGAGCAAGGAAAGCATCGGTGTCGGTTGGCGCCGTGGGATCCTGGTACTGGAGTTGCTTTGCAAACAGAGTCAGGAACTGGTCTTTGCTGGCAATACCGGAAGTGGATGCTGCGCTAACTGCTGTGGTCATGGCTGATGAGCCTTCTTGGGGTGTCTTAATTTGTGGGAGCGGTTTTGACCGGACTAATGTTTCAGGCTCTAAAATTCAACGCGTGTTGCGAATCTCCGGTGCGTGTGGTGGCCGCTGTGGAGATTTGACTGGCTGCCCCATTATGCGAATTGCGACGCTGAGTTCCGACGGGCTGATCGAACCGCGAAGTTGAGTCCTGAGAAGTTTGTCGCTGAAACGCTCCGCCATTCATCATGTCAGCAGACAAAAACTCCAATGAGTGGAGATCCATTTTTTCTCCTCGTAATTGATTTTCGATTTCGCTGCCTCGGGCCAGCAGCATGTCCATCGTGACCGCCTCGCGCGCTGTAACCCTGACGGCGAGGCCCTCTTTCGATTTGGACAACTCAATCACCATCTCGCCGAGGTCCTGAGGATCTAACTGAACAGTCAGGGTTTCTGATTCTGCGGTTGTTTGTCTCTCCAGATGCTCAATTACAGCACGTGATACCTGAGAGCTCAGCGGTTGCCGCATTTCAGATGTCACTGAAGTTGTCAGATCCGGCAGGGTCAGAGCGACTGCTCCAGAAGAAGAGAGTCGTGCTCCGTCTGATCCGGAGGAAGACGTGTGCCCGACATTGCTCAGCAGTGGATCATCGTCACGAGAGCCAGATTGATTCGATGTGCGATCTGCGTCAGAACCGGACTGTTGCACCCAGAACTGGTCGAGAGTCTCATCGCGCGAATTCTCAAGCGTGGTTTTCTGCAGTCCGCTTGTGTCCTGTAAAAGTGCATCTGATGCATTCATCGAAGTTCCGAGAGAATTCAGCTGGCCTATGCTCTCGGTACCGAGTGGAGCGAGGTACGTGATTTCAGACAAACCATCGCCAGAAAGACTTGATTGCAGTCCACTAGTTCCCGACCGATTTCTTGTGGGGGCCGTGGCAGCGACAGCACGGCTCAGGGTGTTCATGATTTCCTGAGTGACCGCGTCCGTATCTTTGGTGGATTCATAGGGCCGCGTGGCGGACCGGAAAGTTGTCTCGAGGCCCAATTGCTGAAATCCCAGCTCTGCATTGGGCAACACTTCGACTTTGGTATGCGGGTCTGCTGCGTTCAATATTGAGGAAGAGGCACTGGGGTTCTTAATGGATGAGTTGTTGCCAGGGATCGTCAGTCCACCAGAAGTCTGTTTAGGCTTAACATCAGCTTTGGCCGCAGGCGCTGCAGTGTCAGGGATTTGTATGTCGGCAGTGTCGAGCTTCTCTGGCTCTGAAGAGGGAGGAGTTGGCGTCAGAGCCGCATTCGATGCTGTTGATTTGGGCGGGGCAGAAGAAACGACCTGCTCCGGGAATGAAGTCTTCGGGACACTCTGGGTTGATGCGGCTGGATTTGATGCTGCTGGATTTGGTGCGGCAGTGAGAAAACTGTGCGAAGCATCAGAAGTGGTGGCCTTCTGGAGGTCAGAAGTCGTCGCTTCGATAGTCCCGGCGCTCGGCGAGACGTCTACTTTGGTCTGCTGCAATTTGTCTGCGGATACCGCAGTATTCAGAAGCATCCCCAGAACCTTCGAGAAATCTTCCAGGTCCGGCTCTTCATCAGGTTTCCGAGTCGTGTCGTCCGGTTTCTCTGCCGCTACTCTTTCCTTTTCTTCTGCTCGGCATTCGTGGCACGCTTCCGGATTCTTTGGCGCGTAGTCTGAGTAGTCGTTCTGGGGTGGCAGCACGGTCGTAAATGGAACGAGCATAACCATGGTATTCACGCTTCCCGAAAACATATTCAGTCGATCGATGGCTTCGGTCAGATCCGTTTTGCAGAGATCACAATCCACACGGGTCGGAGTTCCTGGTTTGGAAGTGTCCTGCCAACATTCGCCCGCTTGCGTTTGCTCCTGAACAAGATTGGCCCGGAAGTCTTGCTGCAAACGCAGTTCATTTAGCCACTAACCGCAGTTTGCGTACCGAGAAGTGGTTTCAGGTCGTGGGCATTTCTACTCAGTGCCTACAAAGCCCGATTTTTACAGGTCCGGAATGAGCCGACTGGTCTGAAAAGGAGACTGAGCAGTTCCGCTCAGAACGTACTGCGGGAAAAAAATTCCCAGCAACAGAAAACGTTTCCGCTTTCGTTCTGTGGGACTCAGTTCGTTCGTGGACCTTTCAGGTGCGTCACCTGTGCCAGCACTTTTTCCAGTTCATGACGGCGGAAAGGCTTTTGCAGAAAGCCGTCAAAGGAGTCTTCGTAGGCACCGTATTCTGAGCTGGAGATGTAGCCACTGCAAAGAATCGCCGGACTCTTGCAACCGGCCGCGCGGATGGCTGTCAATGCTTCACGTCCATTCATCCCAGCCATCGTATAGTCCACCAGGATGGTGCCAAAATCTGATCATAGTTGGGCCAGGGCGACGGCCGCTTCTCCACTGGAAGCTTCGACGGAAATAGTAACCCGGTCCGGCAAAGCCGCTTTGACGACGGGCATCATTTCCCGTACTAGAGCGCAGAGATCGATAACAGATTTTTCCGCAGTGGATCGCCCGGTGCAGGCCAGCATCTCCGCCAGCTGGATCGCTTTCTGTTTTTCGCGATCGCAAGTCTCCTGCAGAGCCACGCGCCCGCACCGATGACCGCTACCGCCAGCCCCGCCAGCACAGCGGAAAGCGAGCCAAATTTTAATGCAATTTGGTTGTACAAGTAGACCGGATGATTCCTCAGATCTTCCTGTTGCGGTTTTGCAATGGAGGAAGAATCTGGCGGACTCGGCTCCTGATCAGAGTTCCTCATCCGTCACACAGCCTTCAGAAGCAGACTTAACGCAACGAATGTACTTGGCCAGTGTTCCGCGAGTTGCCTTCAACGGCAGTGGGACGAAGGCCGCCTTTCGGCTGGCCAGTTCCGCAGCAGATAGATCCACATTGATCTCATTCTTTTCTGCATCCACCGTGATCTGATCACCGTCTGTGAGCAGAGCAATCATTCCGCCGACCTGAGCCTCGGGCGTAATGTGTCCAACGATGAACCCGTGTGAGCCACCGCTGAAACGTCCGTCGGTCAGCAGTGCAACATCAGTCCCGAGGCCAGCCCCCATGATTGCCGATGTCGGAGTCAGCATTTCCGGCATACCTGGTCCACCCCTGGGACCTTCGTAGCGAATCACAACGACATCGCCTTTCTGAATTCTGCCGTCCTCGAGACCCTTCAGCATCAGCTCTTCAGAATCAAAACATCGAGCTGTACCTTTGAAGACAAGACCTTCTTTGCCGGTGATCTTCGCAACAGCTCCATCCGGGCAAACATTCCCGCGCATAATGCGGATGTGACCACTTTCTTTAATCGGCTTCTCAATCGGCTGAATAATCGTCTGTCCCTGTTTCAGTCCCGGCAGATCCTTCAAGTTTTCAGCCAGAGTTTTTCCGGTCACCGTCAGGCCGCTTCCGTCAATCAGTCCTTTTTCCAGCAGATATTTCAGCACCGCAGGAGTTCCACCGATCGTGTGCAGATCTTCCATTACGAACTTACCGCTGGGCTTCAGGTCCGAGATGTAAGGAATACGATCGCTGACGCTCTGGAAGTCATCGATTGTCAACGGAACATTCACCGCGCGAGCCATTGCGATGAGATGCAGAACGGCGTTGGTGGATCCACCCGTTGCCATAATCAGAACCATGGCATTTTCAAACGCCGTACGAGTCATGATGTCGCTGGGCTTGATGTCCTTCTCGAGAAGATTTCGGATAGCAGCACCCGCGCGAAAACACTCTTCCAGCTTGGCGGGGTCTTCTGCAGGAATCGATGAGCTGTATGGAAGCGTCATGCCCATCGCCTCAATAGCTGAAGCCATCGTGTTGGCTGTATACATCCCGCCGCAGGCTCCGGCTCCCGGACAGCTTCGGCGTACAATTGCTGCTCGTTCTTCTTCAGAGATTTTCTTTCCGAGGTACTCTCCGTAAGACTGGAACGCAGAAACGATATCCAGCTTTTCGCCTTTCAGACCGCAGCCCGGTTTGATGGTTCCGCCATAAACCATCAGCGAAGGGCGATTCAGGCGGGCCATAGCCATAATGCAGCCGGGCATATTCTTGTCGCAGCCTGGCAGCGAAATGTTCGCGTCGTACCACTGAGCGCACATCACGGTTTCGATGGAGTCTGCAATCAGGTCTCGCGACTGCAGAGAATAGGACATTCCGTCGGTGCCCATGGAGATTCCATCGCTGACGCCGATCGTGTTGAATCGCATTCCGACCATTCCGGCCGCCTGAACACCTTCTCGAACCTTGGCAGCAAGATCCATCAGGTGCATGTTGCAGGGATTGCCCTCATACCACACACTGCTGATACCTACCTGAGCCTTATTCATGTCAGCCTGATCCATGCCTGTTGCATAGAGCATCGCCTGAGAAGCCCCCTGAGAGGCGGGTTGAGTAATTCGGCTGCTGTGCTTGTTAATCTGTGTCATGGCGATTTTAACTGGTTTGACTGGATAAATTGGGCCGTGGGAGTTGTGAGGACGGAAGTCATTCAGAGTTCCTCAGGCGGCACGATAGCAGCCAACCAGCCCCGTCGCAAAGTCGGATGAAAACAACCTCGTGATTTCCGGCAGCGGCGGAAATTTGACGGACAATTCCGGAGGCAAGTGGTCAAAGGGTGACGATGTTGCTGGTCAAAGGTCGTCCGCTACGTCCCCGAAGCCGCGGTCACTCGTCTTTACGAGGCACGCTGAATCGCCAGCTGACGCTCTCCGTCGGTCCGCTCAAACACGACTCGCAACAAGCGTTCAGCAACTGGCGACAATTCCCGTCCGCGACGACGCATGACGACATGGGCCGTCTCGATGGCCGATTCAAGTGACCAGTCCATCGTCAGTTCACCCCACATCACGCTGCAGAAGGATGGGATGTGTCTGGGCAGCAAACGTCCGCTGGGCAGGACCATCGTCATCACGCCGATTGAACTTCCCGTATTGAACATGCTGTCGAGAGAAATCCTGGAGTGATCTCCGATGAATGAACCGACCTTGATGAAGCCTGAGTCCACGAGTGGCCCCAGCAGAGGAACCTTGACGCTGCTGTAGTCATTCTTAAGGTCCGATGTGGACGACATTGCTCCGATGTTCACCCAAGGGCAAACATAACTATGGCCGAGGAATCCTTCGTGATACTTGTTCACATCGCCATGCAGGATCGATTCTTCGACTTCTCCTCCAACCCGGCACTGTTCCCCGATTGTCGTGCCACCTCGAATCAGTGCCCGAAAAATCTGGGAACCGCGACCCACATGGCACGGACTTTCTATTCGAGTAAACGACTGGATTTGGACATCACGATCAATCGACACCGGACCACGTCGAGCATCAATAACAACATACGGATCGATTGATGCCTGCGAAGAGATGTAGATGTCAGCAGTATCCCCCAGAATCTGAACATGGTCGAAATCAGGGCGCTGGGAAACTCCTTCGTCGCAGAAGTCTCTGACCAGTTGTCTGGCGTTTTCGTTGATCAGATCGCACGGATAGCGAACAAACTGTCCGTTCGTGGGCACGATCCGCTGAGTTCCGGCATAGCGTTCCCGCGAGACTTCGGGATCGTTCTCGAAGATCTCTGCAAGCTCTTCTCCTTCACCAGGAATCCAGGCGGGATGTCCGTCGATGTAGCCAGCTCGATGATTCAAAAAGTCGAGTGAACTCAGCCGACGTTCAGGAAGCCAGCGGCCGTTGATCAGCAGGACCGGCCCTTTTCGAAGCCAGTCTCGATCATTCACTTTGATTTCCGGCTGCACTTCTGAATAGGACTCTTTGAGCCACGACCGGATCCAGACGTCTTTTCAACACACACACTCATCCGATCTCGTACGTCACAACTCCATGGCGCTGAGCCCGGCTGATACGGTCTGTCGCGTAAAGCCCGGCCAGAACAAACTCAACACACGATGCCCTGACCGCAGAGTTTTCTGAAGCGTTCAGTTCAAAGGCTTTATCCCAGATCGGCGGGACTCGCTTCAGCAGCGTTTCATAGTGATCACTGGGAAGCATATCACCAACCTCAATCTTGACGCCTTTGGAGAAGATCTGAGAGATCGCTTCGAGTCCATGCTGCTCAACGTACTCTGCGAACACACTCTTTATGGCTTCAGCGATGACTGCATCCAGAACCTGACGTTCGCTCATCTGATGACTGCTCATCAAATCGATCTCAAGCTTTCCAAGCGATGATGAGTACAGATGTCCGAGATCACTGATTCGTGGTACCGCTGGCTTTTCACCCAGTACAGCTCCTCTGCGACGAGCACTGGCGATCATCGTGTGATAATTTGCAATACTGAACCGCGCGCTGACGCCGGAAGTCTGATCGATGTAACGACTCTTTCTTGCGCTACGGCTGATTTCTTCGATAATTTGTTTCATGAAGAAGGGCACAACGACAGGGAAGTCACCATCGAGCGGAACATCACATTCCTGCTCCATGATCTGGATCCCGGAGTCACGATCGTAAGGATAATGAGTCTGAATCAGGCTGCCGATGCGGTCCTTCAACTGCGGAATCACTTTTCCGCTGCGGTTGTAGGTCGCCGGATTCGCAGAGAACAGGATCATCACATCCAGATCAAACTGAATGGGGTAACCACGAATCTGCACATCTCGTTCTTCAAGGATATTGAACAGGCCGACCTGCACGAGTTCATCCAGTTCGGGTAGCTCGTTCATCGCGAAGAGCCCTCGATGCATTCGGGGAATCAGCCCGAAGTGCAAAGCCTCCTCAGCCGACATGCTGGTTCCTCCTGCCAGCCGCGCAGGATCAATTTCACCGATGATGTCGGCGAATTTTGTTCCAGGGGCGAGCCGCTCAGCGTATCGGTCTTCACGCGACCACCAGGCAATGGGAATCTGGTCTGGAGACTTTTCGGCAATGCAACGTTTGCCTTGAGAGGTAATAGGCTTGAAGGGATCCTCGTGAACCGGGCAGCCCGGCAGATCAAGATACGGGATCGCGTCATCAAGAAAACGAGGCAGGGCACGCATCATGCGGCTCTTGCCCTGACCCTTTTCGCCAAGAAATAAAATGTCGTGTCCCGCCAGCAGCGCAAGGCTGATTTCGGGGATAACGGTGTTTTCGTAGCCCAGAATGCCAGGGAATAGATCCCTGCCTGATGCGAGCATTTTGAGGAAGTTATCGCGGACTTCCGCTTTGACAGATCTTGAAAGCCAGCCGCTGGCCTGAAG
Source organism: Candidatus Kuenenia stuttgartensis (assembly GCA_945861975.1). Lineage (GTDB taxonomy): Bacteria > Planctomycetota > Planctomycetia > Planctomycetales > Planctomycetaceae > SXXK01. The sequence continues at coordinate 13,484 of CAMAXD010000005.1, forward strand.
TTCTGCCAGTGTCGCGGGGCGATTATGTGTTGCGGGGTTGGCCGGCTGAGACATCGAGGATCTGTTCCTGACGAAGAATCGGTTCTGCAGGGTTAACGGAGTGAGACATTATTGACTGCTGCAGCCCGGTGAACAGTCAGGTCGTCAAAAATAGTGTTGTCGTCGTTCTTAAAAGCGATTTTTCAAACCCAGGTGGAGGTTGAAATTTCTGGCGTAAACGCACCATTAAGCTACGAAAACGCGGATTCTTCAGTGCTCAACGTGGTCGAGCTGAAATTGTGGGCCACGGGACAGCTTTCAGCCAGGTGAAAGCGGCGAGCAATGTCCATAAGACAACAGGAATCAACATCGCGAGTCCTGCGAGACTCATGAGCGACTCCGTGCGGCCATAATGCATTTCATTGTACAGACGTGTTACGACAGGTTCGAGCTGAACAGGTCTGAGAATTGATGCCGTTGTGACATCCCAGAAACACCACTGAGCAATCACCAGCCCGCACAGCAGCCAGCGGAAGGTCGTCATTCTCCAGAAGATCATGGACACTCGCTGACGAATTTCCGGGTGCGGAGAACTCATCAACAGTGAAGCAGAATGCAATGATGATCGTTCCATCATCTGATTCATCATCGCGACAAGTGCGAAGGATCTGGGGAGAATCGCCATGGACTGCCCCAGTAACATGGGTAGCCAGGTATCGTAAAGAGGCCGCAGGAGACTGTGCTGAAAAGCGACCAACAGAAGCAGGCTAAGCACCAGCGAGCCGATCAATCCGGGCAGAAGCAACAGCAAGAGCAGTTTTTGATGCAGAGGTTGATGAGATTGATTTCGGCCATGAGGTTTTGATGTCGCCTGCATCATCCCGGCCAGGTTAATCGCCAGTGCGGCTGCAGCGACAGCAAAACCCGTCGAGGTCAGAATTTGCTCTGCCGCCATTTGAAACATATCCGGGTTGCTCAGCAAGGCCCGCAATCCACGCAAAGCGCTGAATAGATTTACGGAAAGTGGCCAGAGGAGAAACAACCCAATCCCAGGCAATAGACAGCACAAACTCAGCAGTCGATTCGGCTGGTGTCTGGAAGAATCCGGATGCGATGTCAAAGAAGGGACAGCCGCTTTCGGCGCATGTCGCAGCAGCATCCATAAAGCGGGAGACAGCAGGATCAGTTCGATGAAAAGTGGACCAGAAATCATTCTGACCGAGTCGCTCAGTGGTTGGCGATCGGCGTGGGCATCAAACAACCAAACGGACCATGTGACAGGGTATCGATCGATCTGCATCAGCGCGGCTGTTTCAAATTCCTGAAACGACGTCAAGGCCATGATGCTCCATGCGATCAAACTGGATCTCCAGCGGCCGGTCAGCCGCAGCATCAGCCATCCCTGCCTCCATTGCATCATCGTGGGTGAACAGGATTGTCGGGAGGAGTTCGACGGTCTCAAAGAGTCCCAGGCGTGCAGAGACTCCCGGCTGACCGACGACCGAGTCACCATCTGTCTGACGGCAACTCCAAAGGCCGTGGATCGCGCTACGAGCAGCAATAGATACAGGAACTCTGTGGAGAAAGCGGCGAGCAGGCGTGGTGTCCCCTGACTCAGTTGCGTGGCTGTCAGACGGTAGTTAAATCCAATCAGCAGTTCTGGCACGAAGAACGGAAGAACAGCGAAGAACATCCAGAGCCGGCGTGAGCGAGTGGTCGTGGAGCACTCAAGTTGTTTGGTCAGGGCCGCAACGGGCACGAGGGCTATGCTGGCCACAAACACGCAGCGAATGAGAGACCAAAACAACGATTCGGTAAGTGTCATGCCCTGGAATTCACTTTCCGGAATACTCCTGAGACAACCAGTTCAGTACTTCCTGATCATGTTGTGCTGCACCGTCAAGAGAAACTCCTTCGGCCGCCCATTTCAGTAAAGGCTGAAGATCAGCAGGCAAAAGAGTTTCGTTGACAGGCCCCAGTGGGATCTGCCTTGAGGCCGAATTTGCCAGCATGATCTCGACTTCTTCGGAGATCAGATAGCGAATAAATTTGTCTGCCAATTCCGGATTTGGGCAACCTCGGATTTTAGCAACGCTGTTTGGCAGGCAGATCGTTTTCCCCGATCTTAGTCGCACAGGGAGCATTTTGACCGGCTTGCCCTGATCCATGGCGATGAACACATCATCAGAATCAGTGAATCCAAACAGGCAGGCTCCTTCCGCGACGAGATCTTTGACGGCCCCGTTTCCGCGAGCCTCGCGGATGCCTCGATCACGCAGAGAGCGGTGCCACGATTTGAGTTCCTCAAATCCCCACTCTTCACAGAGAACGGCGTAATGTGAGAGGGTAGTTCCGAAGAGCGGAACCGCAATCGCAGCCTGTGAGAGTGAATCGGCTTTCATCGCGCTTTCGACAGCATCCTCTCTGGCCGACATCAGGCTCGTGTTGACAATGTAGACGCGCAGCCGCGCGGCAAAGCCTGCCCACTGATTGTCCGGATCCTTGAACTGTTGTGGAATCCTTGCAAAGAGGGATGCATCACAAGTTTCAAGAACACTCTCATTCTTCAGTCGAATGGTACCCAGTGTCTGATTGTTCCAGAAGACATCACATCGAGGCCGATCTTTCTCAGCGATCAACAGATTTGTGAGTCCCAGAGACTTATTGGCCTCTTCGTCATAACGAACCTGTACGCGAATCCCGGTTCGTTGTTCGAAGTTGCGAATGATGGAATCCGCAAAGATCGAATCATGAGCGCAGTAAACGACAAGCGTCCCGGACTTATCGCTTTGTGAGTTCAGAAACAGAGGTAAAGCCACCGCTACTAACAGGATGGCAGTGAGAACGGGAAGGCGGTTTGAGTAGTATGCCATGACGATTGCTGGCCTCGGAAGACAGTCAGGTCCCCGGCGAGTGCGTCGCACACGATCTATTTCTGATCGAGGCGTCCCGGGAGTCTTGCGGCCGCGTGGCCCGAACCGGACCGTCGCTGAGTTGGAAATCGGTGTTCCCAGGACGGACCTGTGAACACCGTGCAAAATTCAGAATGCCATTACTTTGCTGGAGCTGGCTCTTCAGCCGCAGGCGCAGCGCTGGACGGTACTGGAGCGTCGCCTGCCGGGGTTTCACTCGCAGGGGCTTCAGCCGGCACACTGTTTTCAGCAGCGGCCGGGGTTTCAGCGGGCGAAGGGGAATCGGAGGACACAGGCTCGTCTTCCATCGGAGGTCTTTCACTCTTTCCACCTCCGGTATCTGGTCTGCCGCCCATTCCCATCCCGGGACCTCCCATGCCGCCGCCCATCATGCCAGAAGCTTCAACTCCTGAGTCGGCAGTCCCGTCAATCGATGGATCAGATTTGGCGATGCTGTCTGTTTCATCGGAAGCGAAGAACGCCATGGCCATGGGCTTTTCTTCGTTGGTGGCGACAATGGTAAGCTTCGGACTGGTCTGTCCCATCAGAGGTCTGAGAAAGCTGTACCATTCATAGTGGTAGTAAGTATCAGTACCATGGTTTTCAATGGTTTCTTTAGGAGCCAGTGAGATCATTCCGCGAGCATCTTCAAGCGAAAGGTCAGTGAACTCTCCATCGTTTGATTTCGCGGCCAGTGATTTTCCGGACATCATTTGCCCAAATCCCGCGCGGAGTTCAATGGCACACACGACGCCCACAACCAGTAAGAGAATCAGCGAAGCAACGGTGCGAATGGGCGAAACTTTGGGGCTCTTCGCCGACTTTGGTTTTACGTCAGCCATGAAAATCTCCCGGAATAAACGAATTGAACGAGAAAGACAGACAATTCCCCACAATACTCATCGTCTGGACGGTTGTCACCCGTACATGGCGGATAGCGATCACGGAATTTCCGCATTTATTCCTGTGTAATTTCCGCATTTATTCCCGTGATAAAGGCGGCGTTCTGGCCAGCAGTCTGATCAAAGTGGGGATCCCGGTCATTGCAAACGATCACCTGGATTCAATGCCGCGTCTTTGATAGCCTGAATCGTGTAAAACTCAGACCACCTGAATTCAAGGAGAGCTGTATGGGATTGCTTCAAGCGGGCATCGGTCACGTCTGTCGTCTGCTGATTGCTGCGGCAATCCTCGTTGATGATTCTCAGCAGGGGTATGCTCAGCCTCCCAGCCTCCGATTGAAACCGCCCGTCGCAAATGACGACAATCCACTCAAGGCGGCTTTTGTTGATCGTGACATTGACGCCAGCGGAGGGCTCAGTGAAGCCGAATACGTAGCCGATTCACAACCCGACCTTGTGAGACGGAAGCGAGATTTCGCGGTGTTTGATTTCGACGCAGACCAGCAGTTGTCCCTGGATGAGTTTCTGACAATTCCGATGGGCCAAAGTGAAAACCATCGAGGTGTCATCAATGATCCGGTCATTCGCATTGCCGAGTCGAGACTGACCGGGATGCTCGAGCAATGGGGCCAGTGGGACAAAAACTCAGATACGACGTTGGATCGAGAAGAGTTCACAGCGGGCCGAATTGCCGCAGGGATCCCGGGGCTTCAGAATGCTGACTTCAGTATGTGGGATCAGGATCGAGACGCGAAGATTTCCACAGACGAAGTCGCTCGAACAATGGAACTGGCTTATGGTATTCGTACGCCAGCGGGTGATCTGCTTCGCAACAACGCCGGGCGAGTTGTCGACTGGATCACATTTCGTGGTCTCAAAGTCGACGGAAATGGAATGGTCAGCAAGGCAGATTATTTTGAAGCACTCGGCGGTGCAGAGAATAAAGAAGGCTGGTTCAGTTCAATCGACAAGAACCTCGACGGTCAATTTGACTTTGCCGAATTCGCTCAGGGAGACCACCGTACGGATCCCGTTCAGACGTTCCTGAACCTGGATACAGATCTGAATGGTGTATTGTCCCGCGCGGAGATTGATACGCTGCCTTCTGACTGGAAGAAGATGGCTTTGTTTGCATTCGCCGGATTCGATGACAATCACGACGGTGCGATTTCGCTTTCCGAGTATCAGTTGATGCCTCAGTGCAATCTTCTGGCATCATGGATGAGCGCGGTGGATACCAATGATGATGGTCTGTTGCTGCAGTTTCGGTTGCTGCCGGGAATTCCGCTGGCCGCTCTTTCGGCAGAGTACTTCCAGCGTCTGGATCTTGATCACGACAAAGCATTGTCGCTCAATGAGTTTTCCTTTGTGACGAATTATCGCCCACCGGCCGAGATTCGAATCCAGTATGTAGACGGACGCCGGAAGGCCATTACCTTCCCGGGCTACGGATTCGTTTGTTCCCCGGAAATTTCACCCGATAACAAATGGGTCGCTGTCGATGGCTGGGAGCGAAATCAGTCCAATACCGACGCTCATGTTCTGGTGGCCAGTCTTGAAACAGAGGAGATCCGAGATCTGGGGATCGGCTGTATGCCCAATTGGTCTGCGGATGGAAAACAGATCGCGTATTGCCGATATGGCGAAGGAGTCTTCATTCGCAGTTTCGAGGAAGGCTCGGATGAAGAAGAACTGATTGATCCTGCCGGCTGGGCGATCCAGTTCTCAGCCGATGCGTTGCATGTGGCCTACGTCAAACGAAATGATCTCGTCATTCGGAATATCGCGACGGGCGAACCGCGTGCGGTCTTTGCTGCTGGCGACAATCCTTATCGGTATATTGAACACAACATCGAGTGGTCTCCTGACTCATCGAAGATTGTCTTTCGAGGACATCGCAAAAATGGAGAAATAGATATCGCCACGATTTCGACCGCGGCGAACGGACCCGATCTAATAGTTTGCTGCAATGGTGCCGATGTGGCACCGGACTTCGCTTGGCAGCCGGATGGTCAAAAAGTCCTTTTCCCGCGACAGATTGCAGGACAATTAAGCCAAATCTATGAGGTGACTGCGGAGAAAGACCAGCAGCCAGTTCGCTATGCGTTCCAGCCGGAAGATCGCGGCAATAGCGGGCTCGATTGGTCTCGCGATGGTAAAGTATTTTCATTCATGAGCGACAAGTAGATCCTGGAATCGCATCCCGGATGCACGGCACCGCGCATCCGCCTGATAACATACGTTTCTAACCCCGTTTGAGTTTCTCGCATGTCAATTCATCGAATCCCTCTGACGAGTTCTGTTTTATTTGCACTCATGTTCATTCTGAGTGGCTGCTCAACGGAAACAAAGCCTGTTGGAAAGCCGCCAGAGACCAGTCCCGATGGCAGCGGAGTTACAGAGAGCTCCTCTGCTTCCGAGATGACGGTTGAGCAGGTTCAGAAAATTGTGCAGTTGCATAACCGCGGCGTGGGGCATCTTGAAAATCATGAGTGGGCTGATGCCGAAGCAGCACTCAGTGAGCTGCAAGCACTGTTGCCTGAGAGCGTTGACGCAGCTAACAATCTGGCGGTTTCTCGGACTCTGTCGTTGATCGATCGAAGCTCTCCGTACTCTCAATCGAAAGACCCGAAGGCCTATACAACAGCGGTCCAGAAAGCGAATGAGGCCCTTAAGTTGCTGGATGCTCTGGTGAAGACCGACGAGCAGAAAGCGGTTGCGGCATTGATTGCTGGCAAGCAGGCTGCCTACGAAGACAGTTCAACGAATCCTCGGATTGCTGTAGCTCTCGAGCATTTGCGTCGCGCGATTACTCTTTCGGGAGACCGTCCGCAAATGTGGTATGCCCTCGTGCTCGCGATGGAAGGCCATCGCGATTATTCGGACGCGCCGGAACTTATCAAGGCCTTGCAGAAAACCAGTGAACTGGCTCCGGAGAATCTGGCTGTTGTTGGGAAGTTGATGGAGAAACAAGCTCTTGGACTAAACTCAAAGAACGCAGAGACGAAGCAGTTAGCCGCTACGATTTCGACGACTCTGGAAAAAGTCGCTGTGTTGTTGCAGCCATTAAATTCAGCCATCAAGCAACAGCGGCGAGTCGACCTTGTTGAGACAATTCGAAAAGCGCTCGCGGGGCCGGGCAAGGATAATCCAGCGGTACTGCTGGGGCCGGCCATGATGACCAAGAATCTGATGTTACCGGAACTGGCGACTCAGATCGACCAGCGTCGTATCGATCTGAATCTGCTGGAGTATCTGATAGTCGATCTGCCCGGCCGATTGCCGTTGATAGATGATGTTCGGGCGGCTGTTTTTCCTCCGGCAGAGCCTACTGTGCTGAAAGAGTTCACGCCTGGAAGCGGACTTCCGGAGATTACGGGAGTGACGCAGGTGCAGTTGCAGGACATGAATCTGGATGGAGCCGATGACCTGATCCTTGTTCAGGACGGTCGGATTCAAATTTATTCGCGCGGCCTTGATGTTTCCGCGCCGTGGACATTGTTGATGGAATCTCCGCAGGAGGCAGGGACCTTCAGCAACTTTCTCCTTGCTGACATCGACCGCGATTTTGACCGTGCTTTGTCAGACATCAAGAATCCTGTGAAGTTGCGTGACAGGGATGGAGATCAGAAGATTGTCAAAGATGGCAGCGGAAAGAATCGCTGGTTTGATACGGACCTGGATGTTGTGGCCTGGGGCGAAGCGGGTGTGGCAATCCTGAAGAACGAGTCTTCAGAAGCGGGGGGCCGGAGTCTGACCGTACTTCCGCAGGCGGCAGCAGTCACGGCCGTTAATGATGCCGACGCGGCGGATCTGGAATCTGACGGAGATCTTGATTTGATCTTCGCGACATCAGCCGGAATGACACTCTGGAAGAATATCGACGGCAAGACGTTTGAGCCGATCACTGATGGGGTCACGCTGCCGACTTATCCGATTGCAGCCGTTTCGATCGGTGACTGGAACCGTGACATGGCCATGGATGTCATCGGCGTGAGTGCAGATGGTAAAGCGGGATGGCTTCAGAACCTGCTTCATTCTCGCTTCCGATGGCTCGATGGTTTGCCATGTCCAACAGGCGCGGAAGACGTTCTCATTGACGATTTCAACAGCGACAGCCGCTGGGATTTGCTGATCGCAGGGTCCTCCGGTACAAGCTTAATCGCCCCGAAGAACAACGAGTTGCTTACAGACTCGACAGCTGTTTCGTTGGCAACAAGTCGCGGTATGTCTCTGCATCGCGCGGATTTTGATAACGATGGTCGTTCTGATCTCGTGTCGGCGGGTCCTGCCGGATTGACCCTGCTGCGCGGTACCAATGATGGTAAGGCGGAAGATCTGACGAAGTTATTCCCAACCGGTACAAAAGCCATACGTGTGGCGTCGTCTGACATGGACGATGATGGAGATCTGGATCTGATCCTCGTTTCCGATGACGGAAAATTGCAGCAGCTGACAAACAACGGCGGCAATGAAAATGAGTGGGCCGAGGTTGTCGTTCGTGCTGTTGGTGACGATCCACAGTTTCCCTCAAATCGAGTCAACATGCATGCGCGCGGCTCAGTCATTGAACTGCGTGCCGGGGCCGCCTATCAGGCTCACGTCATCACTGCTCCCAAGCTGCATCTCGGTTTGGGGAAGGCCAAAGAGATCGATACAATTCGTGTCATTCTGACGGACGGTGTTCCACAGAACATTACGAATACGTCGCTGCTGCGTGCTCGTCTGGGAATTCTGTCGCCACAGATTCTGAATGGGTCCTGCCCATATATTTACACGTGGAATGGCGAACGATTTGAGTTCTTCAGTGATTGTTTGTGGGCTGCTCCGATCGGGCTGATTCAGGCGACTGGCGACATGGCACCGACTCGCGAGTGGGAGTACCTGATGATTCCCGGCGAACAATTGAAGCCGCGAGATGGTCGTTATGTATTGCAGTTAACGGAAGAGCTTTGGGAGGCTGCTTACTTCGATGAAGTAAAGTTGATGGCTGTCGATCATCCCGCGGATGTTTCAATCTTCACCAACGAAAAAGTCGGCTCTCCGGAGATGGCGGCTCACCGAATTCATACAGTACAGAATGCACGTCTGCCGGTTTCGGCTGTTGACGAAACCGGACGAGATCTCCTGCCCGGATTGAAGTCTCTCGATCAGGATTATGTGCAGCCGTTCAAAGGTCGAATTCTGCAGGGACTCACCGATGAATGGACCATGGAATTTGATCTGGGACCGCTCGCTGCGTCAGACGGAAGTCGTCCGAAGAATATTCGACTGGTGATGATTGGCTGGGTGTTTCCAACGAATACCTCGATCAATCAGGCGATCGTTCAGAACCCGGAGCTTGAACCACCGGCACCGCCGTCGCTGGAAGTGATTGATTCCAATGGTGAGTGGAAAACGGTTCGGCCATTCATCGGCTTCCCGAGCGGTAAGACGAAAGCCATGGTTGTTGATCTGACAGACGCATTTCTGACCACTGATTATCGTTTGCGGATTCGGTCGAGTATGGAGCTCTACTGGGATCAGGTGTTCTTTACCGTGGATGAAGAGGATGCCGAAACGCAGTCACAGGACTGTTCTTTGGCAGCGGCTGATTTGCACTATCGAGGTTTTTCTCGCCGTACCTACGCTGACAACGCGCTCTTCCGCGATGGACACGCGCCGGAGGGATACGATTATGATTCCGTCACAACGGTGCCTCGATGGAATGAAATGCTGGGCCGATTCACACGGTATGGTGAAGTGTTGCCGTTGCTGGGTCATCAGGACGATCAAATGGTCGTTATGGGGCCCGGTGATGAGTTAAGCGTGGAATTTGTCGTGCCTGATAAAGAGATACCGGCGGGATGGAAAAGAGATTTTGTGCTCTACAACGTGGGCTGGGATAAGGACGCCGACCTGAGTACGGTTTATGGACAATCATCGGAGCCCTATCCGTTCAAAGCGATGACTCGCTATCCGTTGGCACCGGATGAAAGCCAGCCGTCTTCGCCCGAATATCTCAGATATCTGGAAGAGTATCAGACTCGCGAGTATCAGCGTTTCGAGTTTCGCGATCTGATTCGTGATGGACTTTAGTCTTGGCGAAAGATCCTCGTTGGCGGTGATTCTTGCAGGTTGTTGATTTCGTGATGGATTCAACTTACGCGTTTAACGGCGAGCCGCAGGCGTAGGCGAAATTGGGCAAGAGTGGCGACGGTGCGACGTTAAGGGATTAAGTCAATAGGCCGCTTGTATAACGAGGCGACTGGATATGTCAGCAGATCAATCAATGAAGAGAGCCGGATTAACAACGGCTTTCATCTGTCGTTGGTTGCATCATCTGTCGATTTGTATTCTCCTCGTGATGTCCCATTATGACTCTCTCTCCGCGGATGAAACATCCCGATTGCCACTGGTCACAGATGACCGCGTGGTTGTTCGCTCAGAGGGCGGCTATCGCACAAAGACAATTTCCTGTGTCATTGAAGATATTATCGGACAGACCATCATCGTTCGTCGCTCGGGCAGCACGGTGAATGTGATTCGCCTGCAGGAAGTTGTTTCGGTGCAGTTCCGAAAGTCAGAAGAGTTCAATGAAGGCCTGAAGAAGCTTCGATCGCGTGACTGGAAGACGGCACTGACATCGCTTCAAACTGCGGTCACGACAGAGAACCGAAACTGGGCTCGTCGAGAAATCAATGCCCACCTGGCTCAGGCTTATCGCGCGCTGGGGGAGTTCGAAGGATGTCTGGCGACTGTTGAGAAAATTGTTCAGGATGATCCTGATACGCGACATGTTGTCGAGCTGCCGCTGGTGTGGGATGAGCGATTGCCTGTGGAGAGTCGAATCCAATTGGCCGCCGCCGATCTGAAATCTCCGTCTGAGGTTCGGCGGCTTGCGGCTGCTTCCGCGTTGTTGCAGGAATCGAGTCAGGAAGCGGCTGCGGTAGCGGCACTTAAGGAACTTGAGAAGTCGGCGACCGGTGTTTTTCTGGAGCTTGTGAGGGCTCAGCTCTGGCGTCTGCGTTTGTTGCATCCTGAGCAACTGCGGGAGGCGGAAGTGGAAAGCTGGAGCCAACATGTACGGGAACTCGACCGTCGGACTCGATCGGGCCCGGAGTTCATCATCGGGCGAGCATTGCTGGCGACTCATGATTATGACAACGCCGCAACAAGTTTGCTCTGGATGCCCCTGCTGGAACCGCTTGATCCACCGACGACAAATGCCAGTCTTGAGGACGCGATCACAGCGTTGGAATTATCTGGACGAGACTCAGAGGCCGAGAGGCTCCGCCAGGAATATCGGCTGGGAGAATCCATGGATGAACGAAATTAACTCTGAACTCTGCGAAGCAGTTATTCCGCCCGCGACCACACTTGAGGCAATGGTCTAAAGGAAGTATCCCGCGAACAATCGGCCTCTATTCGTATCGCGCAGAAATAATCGGCCGCTTAATAATGAACTCAAAACAAGCCGAACCACTTTTTCCTGCGGCCTGTGTTCGTTCGCTTGAGGTCGACAACTTCCTGGATGTTGTGTCTTGAAAACAAAGCCAGAAGTTTGTCGAGACCAAAGTCGAGTTTGTAGGCCGTCTCTTCCGGGTACAGCGGAACGACTGAGTAGAAATGTATGCTCTGTTCGTTGTCGAGTGGCAACGTATGAAAGTCATCACCAAAGTTGAGTGGTGGCAGAACGAGCGCGCAGGAAAACGCGGTGTTCTCTGCGTAACGTTCGGCCGGATCTCCATTTGGCACTGTGTGGCCGGAACCCAGCCAGGTGTCGTACTCATGGGGAAGTCTGGCAAGTACCTTCAGAAGTCGAACGGGCCAGTAGTTTTCTTCGTCAGCGAAAGCTTCCTGAGAGATCTTCCATGTCTTTGGTAACTGGATCAGCAATTCTGCAAATCGCAAATCCTGGCAGACGTCCGGAACGGTCATTGGCCGATCACTCATACCACTGGTGACCAGAGTATGCCACGGTCGCTCCTGAGATGGTTTCACCCAGTGACTATCGCTGTGGCCAAGGTCCGAGAGGATCTCGTGAAAGACCATATTCACCGGTCCGATATGCTTTTCGATATGAGCCGAAATGGCTTCGAGATGCACCTCATTCCCCGGTGCCAGTTCGAATTCACGAGTCCTCGGTTCGTGACGCAGAAGGTCTGTGCCGTGTCGCGATTTTGGGGGTTCATCGAGCGGTGGAATGAGCAGGATCGTTCCACACTCTTTGCATTTGACACTTTTTCCGGCGCGGTTATCGGGAACCCGATAGCGTTTTTCGCACTCTTCGCAGCGGACGATGATCGTCATGGTGGACTCCATGAAGTCCGGAGGCTTCAAATGGCGGGCCAGGGTGAGTAAACAAACGAATTGCACCTGCTGTAGGATGTGCTGATCTGTGCCACTCTGCTGGCCAGCATCGCCAGTAGTTTACGTTGAGGATGATCCTTTTTGTTGAGCGGACAGACAAGCGACTTTATGTTTGCTCGGCCAAAGATTTTTGGTGATGTTCATGCACCGTTCGAGCCATTGCGTTGCTGATTTCTTCCTCATCGCCCAGCACGATGTCAGCCCCCGCTTCAAGGAATTCGGACATGTAAAGCTGGTAACGCGATCGAACAATCTTGGTTGCCTGCGGAGTCAGTGTTCGAATCAGGTTCAACACGGCCAGCGCATCGCCGCGTGAGGGCAATGTGATCACGACAACTCGCACGTGTTCCAGATGCAGATGCTCCAGCACCTCTGCATTTCCAGCATCGCCGATTACGGCTCGAAAACCGAGAGCTTCTGCAGCCGCAATTCCTGTCGAACTCAGGTCGACCACAAGGACACGATCTCGAATGTCCTGCAGCCCTCTGACCGCACCACGACCGGCCGGGCCGAAACCGATGATCAGAACTTCGCACGGCGAATGTCCGTCGGAGTGTTCCGGTTCCTGAGTTGCCGTGGATCCGCGTCGTCGATTCAGCCAGGCCGAAATCTTTGGAGCCAAACTGATCAACCAGGGAGTCACAATCAATGTCACAATCGAAGCGGACACGATCGCTGAATACTGCGTTGCCGACAGGATACCGCCGGTACGCGCTTCGCTGCCGAGAACGAAAGCGAATTCTCCCACCTGGCAGAGGCACAACCCTGTCGACAACGACACACCCGAGCTCTGGCCGAACAAGCGAAACAAACCCCAGATAATGATGGCCTTACCAACCAGGATCACGGCCGCCAGCGACAATACCGTGGGCAGGTTCTTGAACATCCAGACGGGATCCGCAATCATCCCCACGGCACCAAAGAACAACGTCAACAACACGATTCGAAGAGAAGAAATATCGGCTCGAACCTGAACCGCGAACTTTGAATTTCCCAGAAACATACCAGCGACGAAGGCCCCAAGTGCTGGCGACAGTTTCGCCGCATGAGCAGCCCAGGTGGCTCCCAGCCCGATGATGATGCTGAGCAGAACAGTGAGTTCTCGATTTCGTGCGAACGACGCCGACTGGAGTGCACGCACGGCGACGTAGTTCATCAGAAAATACAAGCTGCCAATGATGACAAACGCCGCCAGAAGAATGCTGAAGACTCGAGACACAATAGCCGCTGGTTCTCCTCCTTCAGCCAGCAATGGAATCAGGATTGCCAATGGCACAACGGCCATATCCTGAACCAGCAACACCGCCAGTGAGTTGCGTCCGGAATGTGAATCCATTTCCCCGCGGTCCACGAGCACTCGCAGAACCGCAGCAGTACTGCTCAGGCAGATCATCGCTCCAATAGCGACGGATGTTGTTAATGGCAGCCCCCACAGCCGACATGCCAACGCTCCCAAAATCAACGTCGTTACAACCTGTGCGGCGCCGCAGAGCAGGGTGGACTTGCCCAAACCAATGACTCGCTTCCACGAGAACTCCAGGCCAAGACTAAACAGGAGCAGGGCAACGCCCAGTTCGGCGATCGATTCAATTTGCTGCTCAGCTTTGACGATCGCAAAACTTCCTGGGCCCCCCATGACCATACCAGCCAGGAGATATCCGACCAGCGGACTTTGCTTCAGCGCGGACATCAGGCTTCCGGCCAGCAAACATGCCAGTAACAGCAGAATGATCTGCAACAGCATGTTCCACGAATCCATGTTTCTACCTTTCCGATTGTTTCCGCATCAACGATCGCAGTGTCATTCTAGTCGAGCGGCCGATATTCTGGTGCGGTTGGTTACTGTTTTTCTGGCCTTCCTGTGCTGTCGATAAACCTTCGAATGATGACAGCCAGCCGACGCTCATGCAGAAAAAAGGATGGTCAGGTGCTGATTTCGTCAACCATGCTCTTCAGATCGAAAGTACCGTTGGCTTGCTGGATTCTTGCGATGATCAGTTGTCTTCTTGCGATTATCAGTGGAGTGGCTTCCGCCGATGGACTCGAGAAGCTCAAGGCCGAACGACTGGAAGCGGTGCGGGTCAGCGTCGATGCGATTCGCAAGCAACGCGTCGACTTTCCTCGAACGGACGGTTATCAGGAGCATCGAGCCAACTTGCATGTTCATTCACACTGGTCACATGACAGTGTGGGCACGATTGAGGAGATCGTTGCGGCGGCGAAGCAGACAGGCACCAGCGTCGTGATGTTCACCGAGCACCCCGCTGATCACTATGACTTTTTTGTCGATGGGCACCGAGGTGTCCGTGACGGCGTGCTGCTGATTCCCGGCGCAGAAATGCAGGGGTTTCTGGCTTATCCAACAATCAGCCTGCGTGGTGTGACGCCAAAGTCGCCGCAGGAACTTTCCGATTTGATCCTTGGCAGAGACGGACAGGCGTTTGTGTCTCATCCGGAAGAACGCATGGACTGGGAGATTCAGGGCGTGACCGGCATGGCGATTTACAATACTCATGCCGACTTCAAAGATGAAAAGAGCATGATTTCCGCGATGAAGAATCCGTTTCGGATGATTCAGCTTTCAGAACTGATTCGCAAGTATCCTCAGGAGTGCTTTGCTGCCCTGCAGAACTATCCGGCGGACTACCTGAAACGCTGGGACGAGCTGTGTCTTAAAGCTCCGCACACAGGTGTTTCAGCCAACGACGCACATCAGAATGTTGGTTTTGTGATTCGATGGACCGAAGGTGAGAAAGGACAGCTGGAAGATGCGTTGGGAGAAAAGCTGATTGAAATGGATCTTGCTTTTCTGCCTGACAGCGAGAAACTTCGGAAGGACAAAAATCCGGGTGATCTCATCTTCAGCATGTATCTCGATCGCTACGAAAACAGCCTTCGACATGTTGCAACTCATCTTTTGCTTAAAGAGCAGTCGGAACAATCTGTTCGCGAGTGTCTGGAGGCTGGTCGAGCCTTCGTGGCGTTCGACTGGATGGCTGATGCAACCGGCTTCGATTTCTACGGAGAATCAACTGCGGGGCGACATGAGATGGGGAGTGAGATTGTCATCGCAAAACCTCTCAACTTTCACGCCGCCGCGCCGTTGCCAGTCCATTGGAAACTGTTTCGAAATGGAGTTGTGATGGCAGAATCAAATGGACGCGAAGCAACGTTTGCTGCAGATTCGGATGGCGTCTATCGATGTGAAGCATGGCTTGAGATTGCAGGAGAGCCGATGCTCTGGATTCTGTCCAATCCCATTTACGTTCGCCCTGAAATGTAGCCATCTTGCTCCGCAAGATGAGCCTTGTTGGGCGCACAGTGTCGTGCCAAAATCGCTGGTCAACCAGCGAAAGTTGACGCGACGGTCTACCTTGGATTGCACGCTCAGTGGCTCAGCATCGAGAACCCCTGTAAGGCCTCGTCTCGACGGAGCGAGACGGCTACGTTAAATCGCGAAGGAATTGCTCGGCAGAATTTACCGGGCGTTGCTTGGGAGCGACCATCGTCACGACCATCGTCAATTCCATTCGGCATTGCGAATATTGTGAGGAAGCAGCCGGTTGGCTCGATGCAGCCGCCGAGTACACACTTCCCACAGACCATAGATGTCTTCTTCCAGAACCAATGTGCCGTCGGCCGGTTGAGTGTGCCAATCACCTCGAGCCAGTTCACCTTCCAACTGGCCTTCGCCCCAGCCAGCGTATCCGGAGATCAGACGAAACTTGACGCTGATATCCGGCTTCTTCCCGTTGCGGACAACTTCTTCAAACGAATCTTCACTGCTGGCAAGAAAGAGTCCGGGGGCGACTTCCTGATCAGTCTTCCCCAGCGAAACACAGTTGTGCAGGATGAACAGAGAAGTCGGTTCGACGGGGCCACCAACGAATACTGGTGAGTCGTTGACATTTGAAACGCCCTGTTGAGAAAGCGCCTTGCCAATGGTCATCGCCGACGGTCGATTGATGACCAAACCCATTGCTCCCTGATCATTGTGGTCGAGCATTAGCACAACACTGCGATAGAAATTGGAATCTTTCAGGTGGTTGGCGGCAACCAGAAAGCTGCCTTGCAGAGAAATCGACACTTTGCAACTCCTGTAACCACCAGACACAGTACTGTTAAACGATCACTTCAAATGAGCCAAATTGTTGAGTTCGTTGGCCAGAGTAAACCAAGTCAGTTGCGACCGAAAAATTGACGACCGAAAAATTCAGATCTGCGAAGTCTGCATCGCTCTGCGATTCATTTTTCGGTCACTTAATCTTTCTGTCGAATGTGTTCTCACTGAATGCACACCGCCAATGTGAAATCAAGTTTCTTCAGCCCAGACACCTTTCAGGTGCAGCTTGTTAAAGCAGCATTACCAGCCCGTCCATGCCGGACAGCCGACTGTAAACCGCCAGAACCTGTTGAGATGATTCACACAGGGGTTCAATGGTGACCGCCACGTGTCGCCCGTGTTCCGTATTCCGGAGCGAAAACGGTGGATCACTCTCCAGTTTTAGTTCATCACGAACGCACGACAATACCCGAGCCGTAAAATTTCCGTCGGCGTACCCAATCACTTTGAACGTGTAGTGACATGGGAACGAATGTTGTTTTTCGAGCAGGTCAATGGCCGGAAGATTCATCACACAGTCCTCATGTTTCTCTTAAGCTCTTTGATCAGCCGCATTGTCCCTGTGAGCAGCATCCTCCGCCAGTCGAACAGGTGTTCAGCGAACGGTTCCACGGAGCTTTTGTCAGGAGCATTCCCATCCCGCAGGTGTTGCTCAGACCTGCGAATGTCAGACCAGCACCGATGAATGCCGGCACGACTAGAAACAGGATGTTCCAAAAAGCCAGCAGAGAGCCGATCAGTGTCAGCAGACCTGCACAAATTCGAACCTGTCGCTCGAGTGAGATCATCTTCTTTTGACCGCGATTGACCGGCAGGCCAGCTTGTTCCCAGGCCGCGGTTCCGCCTTCGACGTTGACCACATTGCTGTAGCCCGCTTTTTCAAACATCTGGCAGGCTTGTGCCGAACGTCCCCCGGAGCGGCAGATAATGTAGAGCGGTTCAGAAGCTTTTGCCCCGCGAGATTCCATGATGGCTTTGGGATTCAAAGTATCCAACGGTGCGGACAACGCCCCTACGGCATGAACTTCGTAGAACTCCATCAGGGATCGGACATCAATCAGGTCAAAACCGCCTTTGCGACTGAGCGGGGCGAATTCCTGAACGGAGATCTTGCTGGACATGGTTCACTTATCCAAAACCGAAGGCGCGGACTCGAAAGGATTTATCAGAACGAATTCACAGGAAGTATACCGTCGAGCGGCAGATTTTTGCTCCGGAATCTGCCGTTTCCCGGATCGCCGACCATTGGTGAGAGGAATGCGTTGCCCGTTGTCTTCTCGATCTGTTAGTTTTCGTCTCGACCCACGGTTTGTGGCTCAGAAAAGGGGTCCGGAACCAATCGTGCGAAGCACCCTTCGGGCCATTTGACTATTGGTTCCGGACCCCTTTTCTGAGCCTCGGTCATTTCATTTCGACGCTCTCCTTAGGCCGTATGATGTCTGCCATAGGCCAATTCAATTCAGGGACTTCAAACTTTCCCGTCGTTTTTTTTGACGGGGTTTGTGGTCTGTGCAGTCACAGCGTGAACTGGTTATTGGCTCGTGATCCCGAGCATCGCCTGCGGTTTGCTCCGCTTCAGGGGGCAACGGCCGCGGCGATGATTTCTTCTGATCTTCGCGACCGGCTTGATACCTTGGTTTTCGTCCGCAATGGCACAACCTACATCCGCACAGCCGCGGTGAGCCGCATTCTGATGGCGCTCGGTGGCCGATGGCAGATGGTGGGTGCTATGCTGTGGCTGATCCCATTTCCCGTGCGTGATCTGGGCTATCGGCTGGTGTCTCGGTTCCGTTACCGAATGTTCGGAAAACACGACGCCTGTCGCCTGCCAACGCCCGCTGAACGCGCGGTGTTTCTGGATTAGCAGATTGCTCGGCCGAAAAACTCGGCGAATCAAGAACGCCGATTTTCGAAACAGGCCGTGGTCTTCATGCTTCAATCACTTATCAACCCCTGGCTGCTGATTGGGCTGGCTGGGATTGCGTTGCCGGTGATTGCTCATCTGCTGAATCGACGGCGCTTCGATGTGGTCGAATGGGGAGCCATGCAGTTCCTCAATCCCTCGCGCCGCACGCGTCGCAGATTGAAGCTGGAAGAACTGCTGTTGCTTCTACTGCGGATTGCTCTTGTCACTGTCATCGTGTTGGCCGTCGCGCGACCGGTGATACCGAGTGGTTTTCTCAGCGGTTTTTATTCGTCGGGTTCTCGGACAGTTGTTCTTGTGATCGATGGTTCCAACTCCATGTCACGGACGGATGGGATGAAGACTGTTCACCAGACTGCTGTTCGACGAGCGATGGAATTCCTGCGAACTCTGGGTCCGAATGACACTGTTGCGATGATTGATGCCCGAGATGTCCCGCGTGCCGTGATCGAATCGCCTCTGCGAGATATCCGGGCGGTGGATGAGCAATTACTGAATTTGCCCGGCCCGGGTGGCGCTTGTGATGCATTGGCAGCGATTGAAAAGGCGATTGGAATCCTGGGACGCTCCAGTGCTGCTGCAAGAGAAATCGTGGTCTTCACGGATCGACAGAGTCAGGGTTGGCGTCCGACCAGTGACGCCGATTGGGCCCGTGTTGATGAGATGCTCAAGTTCCCTGCGGTGCGTCCTCAAATCTGGGTTGTCGATGTGGGGTTTCCTGTCGATCCGAGTTCCCGCAACGTGTCGGTAGGACGAATTGAGATCTCCCGAGAAATGTCGGTTCCTGATTTTCCGGTACGATTGAGGGTCCCGATTCGAAACGACTCTGATCGCGAAATACAGATTCCTGTTCGGCTTCAGATGGAAGGTCAGACGCTGCCCGGACAGACTCAGGATGTATCCGTCCCTGCTCGATCTGAGGGAATTGCCGAATTCGAACACTCCGCTCGTTCGGCCGGGACGCATGTGCTGACAGTTGTCGCGGAGATTTCTGGAGATGCGATCGTTGCCGACAACGCCAGTCATGCCGCGTTGCACATTTCAGATTCCCTCGCCGTGTTACTTGTGAACGGAGTCCCCTCGTCGACACCGGCGGAACGAGCGACTTTTTTTGCCGAGCTGGCGTTTGCTCCTCCTGAGCAGGGAGTACCGTGGGTTCGGACACAAGTTGTTGATGCCACAGATCTGACGCCGGAACATTTTCAAAAGGCCGCCGTCGTCGTTCTGTGTAACGTTGGCATGATCCCAGACAAAGCTGCAAAGGCGCTGGCGGATTTTGCCGCGGCTGGAAACGGTGTAATGATCGCCTGTGGCCCGAACACAACACCGGAGTCATTTGAGCAGACTTTTGTGGCAACCGGATTGTTGAAGCCATTGCGTGTCATAGGAACCCAAGAGATTTCCGAAACGGACGTTCCGTTGCAACTCGCACCGCTTGCGATTCAACCGGGCTGGCTGGATCGTTTTCGATCCGACCCGTCGCGGAGTTTCCTGAAGGCAGGCTTTGCTGCGTGGGTGCAAACGAAGACAGTTGAACCTGACGTAACAGAGTCAGAATCGTCTGCGATCTCATCGAAATCAGGTTTGCCGATTGCACTGGCTCAGTTAAGCAACGGTGCTCCGCTAATCCTGGAGGCTCGCCACGGGGCCGGCACCGTCTTAATGCTGACGTCGACGCTCGATCGCACCTGGACAGATTTGCCAACGCGGTCCGACTTCGTGCCGTTTCTGCACGAGGCTGTGTTTCACGTGGCGTCGTCCAGAAGCCATCGCAATATTGGCTTTGCGGAACCTCAGGTGGTTCGATTCTCTTTGCCAGAGACAGCAGAAATCACCGGTAACCAATCCAACGGCAATTCAGCGAGTGGAAGATCCAGTAAAAAACCGGATGGTCTGTTCACGATCACGAACCCGGCAAAGTCTAAAACGACACTTCCCGGAGCCAGCGATAGCACGGCAGCCGAGGCTGTTTTCAACGAAACGTTTGTCCCGGGAGTTTACCGTGTTGACGGACCGGCCGAATGGCCGACTCCACCCCGCGATGCCTTTGTGGTAAACTATGACCATGCTGAAGATGATCTGACGGAACTGACTGCAGCGGACAAAGATCGACTAGCCACAAATGATCGGATCCACTTTGTGCCCGCCTTCAGCGAGCTGGCTCGACGAATGTATGGCGAAGAGAGCACGTGGGAGCTGTGGGCTCTGCTGATGGGCCTCTTCCTGTTGCTGCTGATTGTTGAGCTTATCCTGACTCGTCGATCTGTTCAGAAGGGCTACGGATTTGTTTTTGACGGGGTCAATTCGCCGTCTGCGATTGGCAGTGAACCCGCAAAAAGTCCCTGAATGATGCGAGTCATATGCGGGATATTCAATCGGCTGACTTCATCCGTCGGTTGATGATAGTCACTGTGAAGAGATCCGGCGGAAAAGCTGTGAGCAATCACTCCCTTTTGAACAAACGCGTAATTGTCGCTGCGAGTGTACAACATCTCACTGACATCTTCGCGATAAAAGATCGTCACATCCGCCCGCACTGCGCCGGCTGCCATTTGGTCGCCAAGATTGGAACGCGTCCAGCCGGTTCCCCATGACTTGCCTTCGGCGTTTTCTTCCGGGCGTCCAATCATCTCAATGTTGATGTTGGCGACGATTTTCTCCAAAGGCCACAGCGGGTTCTCGGCATAGTACTTTGAACCAAGCAGACCCTTCTCTTCGCCCCAGAACGTCATAAAAATGACCGACCGTTTCGGGCGTTGTTTGAGCGCGCTGTAAGCATCAGCCAATGTGACGACAGCAGTGACTCCGGTGGCGTTATCGTCGGCTCCGTTATTGATCGTATCACCGCCGCGATCACCCTCCAGCCGTCCAATGTGATCGAGGTGAGCCGAGATGATGATAGCCTCTGTGGCAGGTTCCTGGTCACTACCTCGCAGAACGCCGATCACGTTTCTGACGGGGGTTGCAATAGTTTCTCGTGCCGGGGCTTCGATGTGAATTTCCCCGGTTATGTCTGAATCGGCACCGATCAGGATTACCGGACACACTGTCAGAAATTGAGCGGGAAATGTCAGCGGCTTGTCTCGAAGGCGACCGGCTGCTTCCGGCAGGATGCTGTCATCTGCGACTCGCACCAGAATAGCGGCCGCGCCGTTGCTGTCAATTTGGGTGACGCGTCTGGACCATGTGGCGACCAGCATCCCCGGATTGTCGACGGCCTGCGGAGGCAATGGGAATTCATCGATCACGACGATCTTGCCGGTGACATCATTCAGATCTTTTCCGTCCGACGTCTTCGCGGTCACCGTAGACTCTTTCTCGCCGCCGAAGAGGACTCCTCGACATTCCAGAGGCATTCCATCTCGCGTTACGACTGCTTCTGTTTTGGGCTGCAGATACTGAGTCAGTTCGGTTGTTTGATAGTAGTTGCCCTCAGGCCCCAATCCTTCCAGCCCGGCTCCTTTGAATCTGGCCGAGACATAAGCGGCCGCGATATCGAGTTCTGTTGAAGGTGTATTGCGGCCGGCCATTTCGTCCGAGGCCAGAAACGACACCGTCGACAGGACTTCGGACTGTTCGATTGTCTGAATGGCTGCTTTTTGATCGTCCGTCAACGGAGCGACAGAGATCTCCTGTGCGAAACAGGTTTGAGAGATCGCCGCAATTGTGCAACATCGCAGGACAGATCGAAACATGAGATATCCGTTCGGAAAGGGATCAATGAAAAGAAGCCCGGCTTTTTAGAAAAGCCGGGCTTCCAATGCGAGCGTTTCAGGGTTCGATGTTCAGTCTACTTCTTTTCGCCCTTGAGCTTGTCAACGCTGACTTCAACAGGCTTTAGTGCATTGTCACCCTTCTTCACGGTGACGGCGTACTTGCGATTGACGTAGCCCATGCGTTCGTGCCAAACGCGGAATTCGTGCTCACCAACAGGCAGGTTCGGAATGGTGAACTTGCCGTCCTTATCGGTCACAGCGGCATATGGATGATCAACAACCATCCAGTAAGCTGCCATCCATGGGTGGAAGTCGCACGTGACTTTAATCGGCAAGCTTTCGCCAACCTTGTAATCAAGCTTTTCGCCCTTGCCCAAGGCCGTGTTCGGAGCGATCAACACGTTGATAGGCTGATTCTTCAAAGGATACGTGTGAGTGTTGTGAGCAATCGCGTCACTTGAAATGACTTCAACGGTCTGGCCACCGAGGACAACCATGGCGTGCGGAGTAAACATGCAGCCCTTCTGGTCGAAGACAACGGTTGCTGGCTCAGGCTTTTTCGCATCCGGATGGACGGTCTTTGGAGCTTTGGCAAGGTAAACGAAAACGTTGGCAACGCCCTTGGAATCCTTGTCGATCAGCAGGTCGTCCTTGAAGGTGTCGAGTTCAGCGCAGACGGCCTTGTCTTTAACGTCCGCACCAGCTTTGTGCAGCAGTTCCGGAGCTGGAATTGCGCCGGTTGCAACAATCTGACCAGAGACATTGCCCCAGTCCTGAGCAACGGCGGATGCAAAGCAGCATGCTGAAAGAGCCGCTGACAAAAAGATCTTCTTCATTGTGATATTCCTGAGTTTCAAGGATCCGACACGGAGCAGGCCATCGTGAACCGAAGAGCTACCTCTGATGGAAATAGCCGAGCCGGGCTCTCCACGTCCCGGACACATACCGCGCTGCTCCAAATTTTATGACCGAGACATCGCGAAGTCGAATGCGTCTTTTCGATTCTTCTTCCCACGACGAAGTACTTCCCAGCGTTGGGAGTTCATGAGACTATCGGTAAAGTGACATGACGCAAGTGCGGAGGCGGCTTCCTGAGGACGTTTTTCCTTGGCAAAAGGGGAGTTTCTCTGAAACCGAGCCCGGATAGCTCAGGAAGTGGCGAATAGTCACGGAGTGTTTCGGCGAAGTCTTCCGTTAGTGGGACTGCTTCAAAATAGGCGGTGTATCCTGTCTGCGCCATGGCTGATGTGAGGGTGACAGTGTGGTGAAAGGTATTCCCGATATGACAACCCGCTGTTGCCTGCTAATTCAAGTGATCGTTTTCATGGCTCTTTCCGGGTTCCAATTGGCGTCAGCCGATGAGGTGCGTCCGGGCGTCAAGCCACCAGATGAAATCGTGAGGCAGGTCCGGCCTGCACTTGAACGCGGGCGATTGGCCCTTGCGGCCAGGGATGCCGAGGCGACTCGAAAAGCCGTTCAGGAAGCGGTTGATATTCTCGGCCCGTGGGCCGGCAATCCTGAAACGGTGACGCGGTACTTTCCACCGATTGATCGATCAGCGTTTCCTATCGCCAAGGTTCGAGACCATTGGCTCAAGGAGATCCATCGAGGGAAAAGAGGACTCCCATGGCTGAAGAATCCGACCGGTGATCCCAACAGAATGCAGGCGGGACTTCGTGAAGCCGCCTGGCCTCTCGACACACTGGCTCGAACGGCCATACTGTTCCCTGAGCATCGCGAAGAGTTAACGGCGATCGTTAGACAAGGGGCTGATTGGCTGGTCGGTCGGCAACACTCATCCGGCGTGTTTCCGTTTCCGGTGGGACCAGGTCTCAACCCTCGCGAAAAGGTGGGCCACATCGTTGCTCGCGCGATGAAGGAGCATCCCGAAATTGTCGTTGATGGCTGGATCTCGGACGATGCTGCTGACGGTGGGCTTCAGTTCGATAACGGACTTTGCGGACGAGCCCTGATCAGCGTCTGGGAGTTGACTCGGGAGGACAAATATCTGGAGGCTGCTCGTAAGTCCGGCGACTGGGCGATGTCTCGGCCACTGGTATCGAACTGGAACTACAACGCATTCAGTGTCGGGTTGCTGGCTCGATTGGCCACTGCAACCGGAGAAGGCAAGTATCTGGATGCGGCTGTGGAGAAAGCACAGATCGGAGTCTTGCCCGGACAAATGGCCACCGGCCGCTGGTTCGACGCTCACAACGCCTGCGCTGTGTACCACAACATCCTGATGCGTGAACTCCTGGAATTGCTTCATGCATTGCCCGAGGATCACCCTTTTCGGCCGACGGTGTCCGACGCTGTCACACGAGGACTCAATCAGGCGGCCACAGAAACACTGGCCAGCGGCTACACAGGAACGTGGACCGACAATTTCGCTCGAGGCCTGCAATGGATTGGCGAAAATCGGGAATGGCGAAGTGCACTCAACGTCAATCTCAACGCCAGCGGCCAAAACGGTGCACCATCCATCGGGTTTGCGGCAGTTCCGGTGATTGAAGGGGCTCAATAATCTCGGCCGTGGTTACTTTCTGACAACAGCCGGAGAAGTGACCTCTGATGGTCCGAGATGAAACACGCTCGCTGGTCGCCACGTGATTGGCGCAACTACACTCCCGACAGGATTACTTTCTGACGGAGAGCGTTTGATGAATTGTTTAAACTTGTTGCGACGGATCTTGTGTCTCTGTTGTGTGGCTGTACTGGCTGAGTCAACGGCCAGCGCTCAGGCTCCGCAAAAGATCTGGGATCGAGAAATTGCTGCTCAGCCATTTGATCGGCAGGCGTTTCATCAGGTGGCGATTCCGGATTGGCTGCAGGATACGCTCGGCTGTGGTTATACGTTGTCCGTGATGAACACTGTTCAGCGAGAATTGGCGGTTAAGCATGGCGTGCGGCTGAGTGAAATGGGGTTCGTTGACCCGTTTTACACTTACTACGACAGTCAGCTTCTGAAGCGACGCAGCCCTTATGTTCCGCCCGATCGACTGGAGAAGGATATCGCGGAGTACAAACGTCTGGGCGTTCGAATCCTGGGAGTCTATCCGCCGTGTCTGCAGGCAGAAGCCTATGAGTTGCACCCCGATTGGAGACGTATCGCGACCAATACGACCGAGATTCCTCAGACCGACATGGTGAAGTTTCCACACGGCGGCATGCTTTGTCTGCTTGGTCCCTATGGGGATTTTTTCGTCGATGTGCTGGCTGAGATTCTCACGAAGTTTCCGGATGTTGACGCATTCAGCTTTGACGGTCTGCATTACGGCGGCGTCTGCTATTGCGAACATTGCCGCAAGAATTATCGCGCCGAAACCGGTTCTGAAATTCCCAATACGGACCTCAATGACATCGAATTCCGGAAGTACCAGCACTGGGCTGATCGCAGAATGGAAGACCTCGTGCGACGAATGCAGACGCGATTGAAGGGCATCAAGCCGGACGTTGCTTTAGTCACGTGGACCACAAACGCCGGACGCTACGGGCACTTTCTCAGCATTCCTCGCAACATGCCGACACGGATGAATCTGCTTCTGGATGCACCCGACCAGGAATTCTGGATGGATGAATCCAACCGAGGCACGACTATTGTTCCTGCGTTTGCCAACGCCTACATCTGGGCATGTACGAATCACCGAGTCGCGTTCAGTGAGCCATATATCCTGAGTCATGGAAATCCTTACGGCAATGACAGCTTTCCGCCAACAGAGATTCAGCGTCGCATGTTGCTGGCTGCAACTTACGGAGCCACTCCCAGCATCGCGGTGATTCAGGCCGAAAACCTGCAGCAGGGCCTGTACGACTGCATGGACGAACTCCAGCGTCGTAAAGAATGGTTAATTCGCAAACAACCCGAACGATGGGCCGCGCTGGTCATGAGCGATAACACTCGCAACTTTTACGGCCGAAGTGCGGGTCAGGTTGAGGAACGTTATCTGGCCAACGTCTTCGGGACATTTCGAGCCGTGGTCGAAGAGCATTTGCCAACCACTGTGATCAATGATTGGAATCTGAATGCCGAAGATCTTGCTCGTTACAAGGTTTTGATCCTGCCGAATACGGCATGCCTTGATCAGCAACAGGTCGCGGCTGTTCGTGAGTTCGTTGCCAATGGTGGTGGCCTCGTTGCCAGCCTCGATGCATCACTGTTCGATGAATTTGGAACGCCGCGAGATAACTTTGCATTGTCGGACGTGTTCGGCGTCGACTATCGAGGTCTGCTGACAAACGCCGCTGAACCCTCAGACGCGCTGGACGTCAATTTTGCGAAATCCATCGGCCCGGACTACTGGGAGAAGCGTAAAAACGTCTTTGACTTTCGACAGGATCCCGATTCATTTTTGAATCAGGGCAAAATGCGAACTTACGTCCATCGCCAGCAGGTGACATTCAAAGGTCCGGCCGTGAAGGTGAAAGCCGCTTCGACCAGTCAGACAATACCCGGAACCATTCGTTTCAAAGGAACTCCCGACGTCACTGACCATCCAGCAATCGTCACGCAGCAGTTCGGCAAAGGCCGAGTCGTCTATTTTGCTGCGGGACTTGATGCTGGCTATTACCTCTATTCGTATCCGTATCAGCGACTGGCTCTGAAGCATGCGATTACCTGGGCGGCCAATGAATCGCCTCCGATTCAGGTGAAGGCCCCGATGTGCGTTCACAGTACGATCATGCGTCAGCAGACGGAGCAGGGTTCACGCCTGGTTGTGCATCTCTTCAACGATCTGAACACCACAGCTCACCATGCCTTGCCCGTCGATGATGTACCGTTGCGGGAGGAAACAGTACCGATTCACGAGATCGAAATTTCAATTGATGCGCGGTATCAGGTTTCCAAAGCCGTTCAGCAGCCGGAAGGGCTTGAACTTCGGATCAACAAGAACGATGCCGGTTTGTCAGTGATGGTTCCGAAGTTGGAGATTCACTCGATGGTGGTGCTGGAGCTGGCAAAGTAGTGCTTGGTAAATCGTTAGTTCTTGCCTGCGGTGTCAGTCGCAGTCGTTGATCCTCAGATTCGACTGCGACAACACCTGCGGGTTACAGACATTCTGCAACGTTCGTCCTGCCAGAATATCCAGAATGGGTTGGGCACATCCGTCGCTCATACGGATGGCAGCTTCGATCGAGTTGAACGCGTTGTGAGGAGTCAGCAGTAGCCCCGGAGTCTTTTGCAGAGGATGGTCTGCCGGGAGAGGCTCCATCTGATACACATCGATCGCCGCAGCGGCAATCTGCTTTGTATTGAGCGCATCCATTAGTGCCGTTTCGTCGATCAGTTTGCCACGCGAGGTGTTGATCAGCCATGCATCGGGGCTCATCATCGCCAAACGACTTGTGTTCACCAGATGTACGGTTTCAGGCTGATTCGGCGCGTGGATTGAGACGACTCTGCTTCTTTTAAAGACATCATCCAGTTCGACAAACTCGACATTCGGAAAAAGGCTGGCTCGAGACGAGTTACTGTAATACGGATCATAAGCGATCACTTTCATTCCAAAACCAATTGCACGACGCATGACGGCCTGGCCAATTTTCCCAAAGCCAACGAGTCCCAGAACTTTGCCAGTGAGTTCAAAGCCGCGAAGTTCAGTCCAGCCGCCTTCCTGCATGCACTGCAGGCCTTCGCAGATGCGCCGAACGCCGGAGAGCAACAATGCAAAGCAATAGTCTGCCACGGCATCGGTCATCGCATCCGGGACATTGGTGACAATCACTCCGGCTTCAGTTGCTGCGGGAAGTGATACAGAGTCGATTCCCACGCCGCATCGAGCGACAAGCTTCAGAGCAGGGCACTGTGCGAACACCGCAGGGCTATAAGGATCCGTTGCTGCGATCACAGCATCCATGTTCTGCAACTGCTCAATCAGACTTGCTTCCGTGAGCGGTCCCCAGCGATCGGAAATCGTGATTCTGCAGCCTGCCGCTTCCAGAGATTTCCACGCGTCGATTCCGCTGTCATGGAACGCACGAGCAGTGACAAGAATATTCCAGGGTTTGGCCATGGCGATTCATGATCCATGTGGGGAGATTACGGTTCGAATTGCAGGAGGAGGCCGGAATCTAACGGTATAATTACCAACCCGCAAATTGCTGATCTGCTGCCTGGTAAAGTTCTGTTGGATTGTGATCGAAAGGGATCGAATGACAGACCGAGAGAAGAAGACCGAGCGTCGCTTTCCGACATCAAAAACTGCGACGAGTTGGCTGTCGATGATCGCCATCCCTCTGTTTGCGATGACAGTTGATGCCTCCGATGCCACCATGCTTATCATCGAGCATGTTCGAATCTTCGATCCGGAATCCGAGCAGATGTTGCCCGAACGGACCATCGTCGTTCGTGGTTCGGAAATTCTGAGCGTCACGGAGCCCGACGCAGTGACTCCCGCTTCAGGCGAGGTGACTCGGATCGATGGCAGGGGCAAGTTTGCATTGCCCGGACTGATTGATGCCCACGTCCACGTTGTTCATGTGCTTGATTTTGCACATATGACGGGTGACGAAGTCCTGCCGCTCTATCTGGCTGCCGGCGTGACCTCAATTCGAAGCACAGGCGATGAAGTCGTTGCGGCAACTTTGGTTTCGCACTTTGCGGAGGCTCATCCAGAAAGTGCCCCGCGTGTCTTTACATGCAGTCCGCTGCTTGATGCAAGTCCGGTGATTCATCGTGACGTTGGGCAGGCCGTCACGGATCCCGTCGAAGTTCCAGCCCTGTTTGAAAACCTTTCCAGATGGAACATCACAACAGTCAAGATCTACGCCGGGACTTCGAGGCCCGTTGGTAAAGCGATCATCGACGAAAGCCATCGACGTGGGCTGTTCGTGACGGGCCACCTCGGCAACTATTCTGCTCAGGACGCGGTCGCGGATGGAATCGACGGGCTGGAACATATCTGGTCCGTGTTCAACTATTCGTTTCCTCCTGACGCAACCACGGAACCAGGTCATCGTGGCCGTCTCGATCTCACGAATCCCGTGTGTGAGTCCCTGATTGAAGAGCTTGTGAAGCACAAAACATACGTTGATCCAACGCTCTCGGTGTTTCGCAATATGATCCTGCTTCCGGATGTCCCTGAAGTACGAGACCATCCCGATAATGGGCTTGTACCAAAGCGGCTCAGGGACTTCTGGCCTGTTTATCTTCAGCGAACCGGTTGTCCTCAGGGCGGGATATTGGAAGATCGTCGTCGTGAGTTTGCGAAGTATCAGGAGCTGACTGGGAAGTTGTATCGAGCGGGCGTACCGTTACTGGTCGGCACTGATTCTCCTGAGCCTCACGTGACTCCGGGGTTCTCTCTCCATCAGGAACTTGAGATGTTGGTAGAATCCGGTCTGCCTCCGGCCGCCGCTCTGCATGCCGCAACGTTGAACAATGCCACGGTGCTTGGACAGAAGGATAAGCTCGGTTCGATCTCACCAGGAAAACATGCGGATCTCATTCTGCTGACCGCAAACCCGCTTGAAGACATCCGCAATACTCGCCGAATCGAACTCGTAATCCGCAACGGTGTTGTCAGTCGCCCGGCAGAAGTGCTCAAACGAGTTCCTGTTGAATGATGACGAAGTAAGACATGAACCCAGAAACGGTCGCACGGCTGCACGAAGATGAAGAACTGCAGGCTGTGACACAGTATCAGAGTCACTGCGCGGCTATTGTGGCGTTTGTTGTGTTCAACTAGATTTAGCATGACGACAAACAGAAAGGGTTGTACCACCCTTGATCCGAAGGCTTTTCAAGCTGACTTCAGATGAAACGACGAGACGTTGTCGCTTTATGTGGCCTGACGATAGCCGGCCTTCCAACGGCGAGTTCGACCGAAGCTGGCGAGACATTGAAAGAGGCAAAACGACTGGATCGAACGCTTGTGATTGGAGCAGGGCTTTCGGGCCTGGCGGCGGCTCAGAAGCTCACGGCGGCGGGGCATGACGTCGTCGTGTTGGAGGGGCGCGACCGGATCGGCGGCCGTATCTGGACGAGCACTCGCTGGCCCGAGTTGCCGCTTGATCTTGGTGCCTCCTGGATTCATGGCGTCAAAGGCAACCCGCTCACCAGCCTTGCGGACCGCATTCAGTCTAAACGAATCGCGACCAGCTATGACAGTGCGATTGTCTACGATGTGAATGGTGATCCGCTTGGTGAAGACGCCGAAGAAAGTCTGGAAGAGATTCGAGAACATCTACTTGAGCGACTGAAGAAGGCTCAAGACAACGACAAAGATGTCTCCGTCCTCAGCGTGGCAGAAAAGTTATTGGCTGATCTTGATGATGACGATCCGAAGACGGAGCGTTACTTCAACTTCGTGCTCAGCGGAAACATCGAACAGGAATATGCCGGTAGTGCGGAAGAACTTTCCGCGTATTGGTATGACAGCGCGAAGCATTATCCCGGAAATGATGCACTCTTTGCGAGCGGCTTCCACGAAATCACGAAGCATCTGTCGGACGGCCTGAAGATAGAAACCAGCCAGGAGGTTCAGGAAATCCACTGGCAGGAGACTCCGATACGAGTGGTCACGAAGAAGCAGGAATTCACGGCTGACCGAGTCATCGTCACGCTGCCTCTGGGAGTGCTCAAGGCAGGCAGCGTTCGCTTTGTCCCGCCATTGCCAGAGAAGAAGCAAAAGGCGATCGCAACTCTGGGTATGGGCGTTTTGAACAAGTGCTATCTTCGATTTCCCGAAGTCTTCTGGCCGAACAATGTCGACTGGCTGGAGTACATAGCAGAAGAACACGGTGAGTGGACCGAATGGGTGAGCTTTGCTCGAACCATGGGCCAGCCGGTACTGCTGGGTTTCAATGCAGGAACTCGTGGACGTGAGATTGAAGTTTTGACCGATGAAGAGATCGTCGAAAGTGCGATGCAGACGCTGCGAATTCTGTACGGAGACGACATTCCCGAACCGACCGATTTCCAGATCACTCGCTGGGCTTCTGATCCGTTCGCCCGCGGTTCGTATTCTTTTTGCTCGCTCGGCTCAACCCCTCAAATGCGCCGTGAGCTGGCTCATCCGCTTGATGGCAAACTCTTCTTCGCCGGCGAAGCCACAAATGTCGATTACTACGGCACCGCCGACGGAGCCTGCCAATCCGGCCTCCGCGTGGCGGATGAAGTGCTGAGGGGATAGCCAGTGCAATGACAGATTGAGGACAATCGCTCTCCAGTAGAACGACTGTCTTAGTCGTTCAGAAGACAAAGAGCCCGAATCCGACGACCGTCCGTTAGTGATTTACTTCCCCGGCAATTCGCTCAATCGACATCAACAGATACAGGACCTTCACGAAGTTGCCAATTGCGGTCACGACGTGCTGATCTTCGACTACGCCAATGAACGTCATAGTGTGACTCAGGGACAGGGTTCGTTCAGCATGAAGTTTTCCCGTTACGCGAAAGCGCCGCGAGAAGTTCAGTTGGCCGCGTTATATGGCAAGAACCGTTGATATTGCCGACCCAAAAGCAGGGGGCGACTGTAAGGACTTGCCCCCTGCGGTCTGCATTGTGGATCAGCATTCCCGGTGCGACATCGACCACACAGTGCTAACGCAACGGGAGATGATGTTGCAAACGAATCGCGGGCGAAGAAGAGACGTCCGGTGCCGTCGGAGAAGAGGCGGAAATTCGGAGCTGCTCTCTTCTGATGCCCGGTCCGCATTCACTGGGCTGCCATGCTGGCGAGATACGGAGTCAGAACAGCTGTTGAATGGGCTCGCCTGTGGTCAGGCGATGGGGCCTTCCTGTCTGGTCAAAAATGTTGAAGGCGTGGTCGATTCCCATCCGCCAGAAGATCGTGGCGGCAATGTCACCTGGCGTCACAGGGTCTGTGTCTGGATGAGCGCCGAACTTATCGCTGGATCCGAAAACCGCACCACCTCGTACACCACCCCCGGCCATCAGCACCGAATAGCAGTGAGGCCAGTGATCTCGCCCAGCACTCGCATTGATGGTCGGCGTCCTGCCAAACTCTCCGGTCGCGACAATCAGCGTGGACTCCAAAAGGCCTCTCTGGTCGAGATCTTCAATCAACGCCGACAGAGCCTGATCGGCCAATGGCAGCAGATAGTTCTTGTGCTGACTTTCACAGTTGACGTGAGCATCCCAGTTCTGTCCCTGCTGTCGACAATCATAAACGTTGACAAAGGGGACGCCTGCTTCGACCAGTCGTCGAGCCAGCAGCAGGTTTTGACCTCGCATCTGGCGAGCGAAACCCAATTCGCCACTTCCGCCGTTCACTTCGCCTTTGGAAATCGGGGCGGTACCAAAGCCATAGCGTTCACGGACCTCAGGAGATTCCTGAGTGATATCCATGGCTCTGCGAATAGTCTCGGATTCCAGCAGATCAAAGGCCCTGTCATAAAACTGGCTGATCGGACTGGCGATGCTGGCTGATGGGTTCAAGGCTTCCAGCAGACCTCGCCGTTGTCCCAGTCGCTTGTCGTTCATTCCATCCCGAGGACGCAGGACTTCGACGGGGTAAATTTTCTGGTCGGGGTCTACATCAATCTGCAGGGGGTCGTACGCGTTGCCGAGAAACCCGCCTCCCTGACACGGCGTTGGAACAACATTCTGAAAAATATAAGGCAGAGCGGCGAACGGAACGTCGTATCCCACCGTTCGCTTTAAAAACGAGAATGCACCACCGTAGCTGGGATAGAACTGCGGAATCGATGCAAACAGTTCCCGATCGGGTCCTTCCAGTGGCCTGCCTGTCAATGCATGTATGGATGCCGAATCATGCAAACTGGCCTTATGATGAACACTGCGCACGATCGCGACTTTGTCCATCACACGAGACATGTGTGGCAGATGCTCGCAAATCTGAAGTCCGGGGACCGATGTGGAAATCGGCTGAAATGAGCCTCGTATCTCGGCCGGCGCGTCCGGCTTCATATCGTAGGTATCCAGATGACTCGGGCCACCATAATAAAACAGCAGGATGCATGCCCGGATCGGCGTCACGCCGGTACGTGCCCCATTGGCAGCCTGCATATTCATCAGTCCGCCAAGTGACAGTCCAAGAGATCCTGTTCCACTCCGCTGAATGAACCTGCGACGGGCGAGGTCTTTAATGGAACTGGTCATCACCCGGAATCTCCTGTTGGCTGTCAGAGTCGCCGCCGGACTTACATTGAGGAAACCGAAGGCACTGGTGTCCATGAGGCATTGCGTCATGGACGCCGACGCGATGTCGTTCTATCGTGGATGCAGAATACTATCGCAGCTCTGGTGTTGCGTAGATCTGTTTTCCACGGACGCGAATTTCAACGTCTACCAGATACGGAGCAATACCTTCAAAGTCGGGTTCGATGCCAAGGCCGGGGGCGTCGGGGACGTGAAGGAGGCCGGTCTGGTCCGGAACGATATGGTTCTTCGTCATCGCTCTGGCCAGTGATTTGAGTTCCGTCGGGAATTCGCAAATCGTATGGGACTCAAGTCCTGCAAACGGTTGCAGAGAAGCAGACAACGCGAGGTTAGACGTGAAGGTGTGATTGACGTATGTGACGCCCTTCGCGACCGCGTAGTCAGCCACGTCTTTGCTGATCGTGATACCGCCGATGCGACCTGCATCGATTTGCACGTACTTCAGTCCGGCATAGTCAACCATGTGTTTAGCCATATGGAAGTTGTGACAACCTTCTCCGCCCGCCATTCCAACGTTTCCACTTTCCAGCGACAATGCGTGATACTCGGACAACGCGCCGGAGACGAATGGTTCTTCCAGCCACGTGGCGTTAACTTCCTTCAGCATCGTTAGTCGCGCTCGAGCGGCGTCCAGATCGGTGTTCCAGACGGTTCCCGCGTCGACCAGAAGAATGCCGTTTTTTCCTAAGCCTTCGCGGGCTGCGGCGAGCTGATCACAGTCGGCTTCAACGGTTGATAAGCCGAACGGTCCCCAGCCAAACTTGGCTGCTCGAAAACCCTGTGCGGCGATGGACTTTGCCTTCTGAAGCGTCTCGGCGGCGGTATCGCCAAACAGCACTGATGCATAAGGTGTTTTGGGAAAGCGAGACTTGTAACCCAGCAGCTTCCAGACAGGTTCATTCAGTCGATGCCCCAGCAGATCCCACAACGCGATGTCGATTCCCGAAAGCGTATGGTCCGCTTGCAACAGGTCGAGGCTATTGGCACGAACCAGATTTCCGATTCGACGTATGTCGTTGACGTCGTTAATTTCCTGGCCGATTATGGAAGCAATCACTGGCTTGCAGGCACTATGTGACATCGGGCAAACCAGGCTGGCAATCGACACCAGAGGAGCCGCTTCGCACTCACCCCAGCCGACGTAATCACCAGCCGCGACGCGAACCAGTAACGCATCCTGGCTGCCATCGCCGATGTCCAGAACCTGAGGCATGGAGAGGTAGTAGAAATCGACAGCATCGATTTTCATAATCACTTTTCTATTCGTTTAACTTTGGAGGTTCTTTCGCCGCTGGGCGACTGCAGCCAGAGACGAGGGATTGTTTTAGCAGAGCTTCGAGTTCGATAACAACCTCAGGGTGTTTCATCGCGAGGTTCGTCGTTTCGCCCGGATCACTTTGGAGATTGTACAACTGACCGGCCGCAGTTGGTGCCATATCCGGTAGCGCAAACGGTTTGAGTTCCAGATTGCTTTCGTAGTTGTTACCGCCGGATCCTTTGTGAGCCAGATATTTCCACTTGCCGCGACGAATCGCCAGGTCTCTTGAACCGGTGAATGCCTGCTGCAACAAGTAGGGACGAATGGGCTCGCGGTCTTTACCCATCAATACCGGCAGCAAACTGAAGCTGTCTTCGGCAGTGTTGTCCGGGACTTTCACGCCAAGAATCTCCGCGGTCGTCATGAAGACGTCGCACAGCGAAGCGATCTGATCGGATTTCGAACCCGGCGCGACGTCGCCGGACCAGCGGACGATGAATGGAACTCGATGACCACCTTCCCAATTGTCACGCTTGACGCCTCGCCAAGGTCGTGCAGGATCGTGGTTGTGATCATGGCGCATATGGACAACGGAGGTCACTTCCGGCCCATTGTCGCTGGTCACGATTACCAGCGTGTTGTCGGCAACTCCCAGCTCATCCAGAGTCTTCATCAGTTCGCCGACAATGTGGTCGAATTCGAAAATGAAATCACCATGGGGACCAAATTGGGTTTTCCCTTTGAAGTCTCGGCCCGGAAATGATGGCAGATGAACGGCCTGTGTAGCATGGTAAAGGAAGAAGGGTTTGTTCGGAGTGTCCTTCACATGCTGGTGAAGGAACTGCTGACTTCGTTCCAGAAACTTCATGTCGACTTCTTCCAGGTCGAAGTCAGGAGCCTGCCAGCCGCGTCGGTTATCGTTTGCGTATGGATGTTTGGGCAGATTGGATTTATCGAGCAGCCTTGTTGGCGGCACTGGAATTCGATCGCCATCCATGTAGGCATAGAGCCAATCCGTTGTCGGACAACAGGCCGTTCCGAAGAACTGATCAAAGCCACAATCAAGCGGCCCACCATCGATGCGTCGAGTGTAATCGATCGACTCAACGGCCTCCGAGGAGTCCTGATGAATCGGCTTGCCGTCTGTGTCGTAAAACGTCAGTCCGATATGCCACTTGCCAACACACACCGTTGAATACCCTTGTCCGTGCAGCATTTTTGGCAGAGTCATTCGATCCTCTGCGATCAATGATGGTCCGCCAGCCCCCGTGAAAACTCGCCCGCCGTTGGGAATTCGAAACGCCATCTGACCAGTCATGAGACTATACCGAGTCGGCGTGCAAACCGTACACGGACTATGCGCGTCGGTGAATCGCATACCATCGAGTGCCAGCCGATCCAGGTTCGGCGTGGGAATGCGAGACTCAGGGTTGTAGCAACCGACATCTCCGTACCCGAGATCATCGGCCAGGATCAACACGATGTTGGGTCGCTGCCCGGCGTTGGTCACCGAGACCGGGGCGCCATCAATTGCGAACGCTGTGCTCGCAATCCAAATGATGACGGCGAGTTGAGCCAGGTTAAGTCGCAAGAATGCAAAGAGCATGGAACTAAAGGCTTTCGTGATGGACCAGCAGCCTACCAGACGTCGTGTTCGTCAGCCATCCTCATGATCCGGCGAGCGGTTGGGCGTCAGCCGTCTGTGTTTCGGTTCCTACCTCCGGAGGCGATGCGACCATTTGAGATTCGATGTTCTTCAGGACCTGCGGAATTTGGAGATTCGAATACATGCCAACCGAGTAACGAGACCTGGCAGTGCGCGTGGACTCGGAGGGCTGACGCCCAGCCGCTCGCCTGAAACGAACGCGATCATCAGGCTTTGTTTCTGAGGTCGACAACGGTAACATTCGTAAGGTTTCGAGTGGGAGAGAGCAGCGTTCTAAGACCATCTTGCTGCGGCGTTACGCCGTGGTTGATTATTCTTCCCAACTCGTCCCCAGAGTCGTTGTTCGTTTGGCCAGCTCACCCAGTGGGCTGTTCGACCAAAACAAGCACAAGGCTTTCGCCCAGCCCACTGGTTGAGCTGGCCTTGGTGAACGCCTCTGGTCCGCAGATCGAAGTTAGACGTTGCCTCTCCCACATTTTTCCGCTCATTGCTTGCTGCAGAATTTGTAGTCATGCTCATTCGACTGCTGCGGTTCCTGATTCGACTGGCTCTGCCAACCCCGCAACCTCCGCGCGAGATGCCATCGTCGCTGGCCGGAAGAGATTTATCCGGACAACCGGGTTCTGCGACGCGTGCTGTTTCCCCGGTTGCAAACACCACGGTCCAGCCAGCTGGTCCAGCGGCGTTAAAAGGCAATTCGCTATCGGGACTCAATACGGATAAGTTCGCGCCGATGTCGGTCGCTGACGCTTTAGCCGCGACGGGTGCCGCCGACTGGCGATCTGCCAACTTTGATTCTCGATCGATCATTCCGCCGGCAGATCTGCCGCGAATACAGGTCATCGATCGTACAATGGTGGGAATGGGGTTGATCTCTGAACAGGAGCTGGCCGAGATTCACGACATCGGGCGTGAGATGGCCCAGTTCCAGAGCGATGCAACATTCATTCATCAGGCGGGCGAAAGAGCGGTCGCGATCAGCCGCGAAGAGCGTCAGAGACTCAAAGAACAAAAGAAGGCCGAGGCGGAACAGAGACGAGTGTTGCGGCGCCAACAAGTGGCTCACAGGCGAGCGACCGACATCGTGTTTTTGGGCCGAGGTGTCTCGCGAGGTCTTGCTGATCGTCGCTCGAATATCGAAACGCTGCAGGCCGGAGCACTTCCGCTGTTGTCGAGTCCGGCTGAACTGGCCAATGCGATGGGGCTGACAATTTCAAAACTCCGCTGGCTTGCGTTTCACAGCGATGCTCCGAACCGGGTTCATTATGTCTCGTTCAACATTCCGAAAAAGAGCGGTGGGATTCGACGACTTTCCGCCCCGCACCAGCAACTGGCGGCGGCTCAACACTGGATACTGACAAACATTCTGAACCTGATCCCTGTTCATCAGAATGCTCACGGCTTTGTGGCACAGCACTCCGTTGTGACGAATGCAGCACCGCATGTTGGTTCGTCTGTCGTGATCAACGTGGACCTGAAAGATTTCTTCCCCAGTATCACGTTGGCTCGCGTCGACGGGTTGTTTCGCCGGATCGGTTATTCACCAGCGATCGCGACGATTTTGGCTCTGTTGTGTACGGAGTGTCCCCGCGACGCCGTATCTTTCGGTGGTACAACCTATCACGCAGCGACCGGTCCACGAGCACTTCCGCAGGGGGCTTGTACAAGTCCAGCCATCTCCAATCTTATTGCGCACAAGCTGGATCGTCGCATGTCGGCCATGGCCAACAAACTGGGCTGGCGCTACACGCGGTACGCTGACGACCTGACGTGGTCGATTGATGCCGATCCCTCGCCGTCCGTCGGTTATGTGTTGGCTCGACTTCGCCATATTGTTGACGATGAAGGTTTTGGGTTGAATCACGAGAAGACTCGTGTCCAGCGCAGAAGTCAACAACAGTCGGTGACCGGCGTTGTGGTCAATGACCGCCTGAGTATTTCGCGGGACACAATTCGAGAAATCCGGGCCATTCTGCATAATGCAAAACGCACAGGCCTGGCGGCTCAGAACCGAAACCAGCACCCGCACTTCGACAGCTGGCTGATCGGGATGATCGGGTGGATTGAAATGGTGAATCCTCAGCAGGGTGGAAAACTGCGAACCGAGCTGATTGAACTTCTACGAAAGTAATTGATCGATCCGTCGACGCACCACTTCAGCATTTCAGATATTCGCAACCATGACTGAACCTTCTGGCTCCCAGCATCGATTCCTACTTCCGGAAGGCTGCCAGGTCGTTGTATGGTGTGCCGGAAGTGATCGAATGTTATGACACTCAGGAGCATTATTGGGAGCTGCAGCGTTTTCTGGTGTTGGCCCTGAAGTCGAATCCCAATGTTCTGGAAGGTCTTTACACGCCGTTGATCGAAAAGACCTCATCGATTGGTGACGAGTTAGTGGCCGTTCGTCGGGGCGAGATGCCGTGGGAAGAATCCGAAGCACGGCGGTTGAGATTGCACAAAGAGTTCGATGAGGCACTGAAAGAAACCAGCCTGCCTGAATGGCCGGATTACGAACGTGTCAACGACTTTCTGGTTCGAGCCCGCCGGGCCGCCGTGGAGATCTGAGCAGATACCTCATCTTTCGTTTCGCCCACTGGATGCTGCTCTTGTGGAGTACCCGGATTGTCGAAAACAGGCCATTTTTACCGGAAAAATCTGCGTCTTGCGGGAATTGCCGGTTTCCCGGTAAAAGACGGTGTGAGAGTTCGCCGTTTGAGCTTTCTGAGTCTCGGTGTGTTCCTTATTCCTTTCCCGCGAGAGCATGGATGCTTGGCTGGGTTCGAAAACGATTCTGTGCTGATCTCGCGATCGATCTGGGGACGACATCGACCCAGATTGGTCTGCCGGGGGAAGGAATCCGTATTGACGAGCCCTCGGTCGTGGCTGTTCCGAGGGGAACTCATCGAGTTGTCGGGCGCGGTGCGGCTGTCGGGAAACTGGCCTACCAGATGCTGGGGAGAACGCCGGAAGGAATTACGGCAGTTCGCCCGCTGAAACACGGCGTCATCAGCGATTTCGAGCTTTGCGAAACGATGCTGCGGTATTTCATTCGCAAAGCATGTGGGCAGTCGATGGGGTTGCGGCCACGAGTGATCATTGCAGTTCCTGGATGCATTACGCCAGTTGAACGGCGGGCTGTATTCAACAGCGCGGAGCGGGCCGGGGCAGGGCGGGTCTGGTTGATTGATGAGTCGAAAGCCGCCGGGATTGGTGTGGGGTTACCGGTTTCGGAACCGCTGGCCAGTATGATCTGCGACATCGGAGGCGGAACAACGGAGGTCGCCGTTCTAAGTCTCGCCGATATTGTCGCGTCGCAGTCGATTCGTACGGCCGGCGAAACGATGGACGAAGCAATCGTCAAATATCTGCGACGGCGATACTCGTTGCGAATTGGCGAGCAAACAGCCGAGCAACTCAAGATTGCCATCGGCAGTGCTGCTCCTCTGGATCATGAGCTGACTCATGAAGTCAGCGG